>NZ_CALHHT010000470.1 GCF_938031315.1 uncultured Campylobacter sp. | reverse complement strand
GCGAATATTTTAAAACACGCGCCGCAGTCCGAAGGAAATTACTTCGTAGTGCCGAAGATCATAGACTGAAAGGAATTTTAATGGAAGAAGCTCAAAGAAATTTAGTAGATATCGAAACTCTACTTAAAACGGTCGTTTTTAACAAAGCGAGCGACCTGCACTTGGTTTCGCGCTCTGCGCCTCAGATTCGTATCGACGGAACACTACGTCCGCTTGCTATGGAGCCACTTAAGGGTACCGATATCGAATATATCTGCTACGCGCTCATCACAGACGCACAAAAAAGTGCGTTGGAAGAAAATAAGGAGCTTGACTTTGCGATCGAGCTTCCTAATATCGGGCGTTTCCGTGGAAACTACTATTACACGATGAACGGCGATCTAGCTGCGGCATTTCGTATCATTCCTATTGATATTCCAAGTCTAGACGATTTAAAAGCCCCTGGGATTTTTAAAGAAGTGGTCAAGCATGAAAAGGGTATGATTTTGGTTACTGGACCTACCGGTAGCGGTAAATCTACGACGCTTGCTGCGATGCTAAATGAGATCAACGAAAAGGAGCGTAAGCACATTATTACGGTTGAAGACCCGGTTGAGTTTGTCCATACGAATAAAAAAGCTCTTTTTTCGCACAGAAACATCGGCACCGATACCCATTCCTATGCGAATGCGTTGAAATTCGCATTGCGCGAAGATCCTGATATCATCCTCGTCGGTGAGATGCGCGATAGAGAGACGATTTCTATTGCGATCACCGCAGCCGAAACCGGACACTTGGTCTTCGGTACGCTGCATACGAACTCAGCGATGCAAACGATCAACCGTATCATTGATAGCTTCGACGGTGGCGAGCAGCTTCAGGTGCGAAATATGCTCTCTGTATCGCTTACGGCGGTCATTTCGCAGAGCTTGCTTCCACGTCTTGGCGGTGGACGTATCGCGATACATGAAATTTTAATCAACAATAACGCCGTTGCGAACCTGATCCGAGAAAACAAAGTGCATCAAATTTACTCTCAAATGCAGCTAAATCAGCAATCTACCGGTATGATAACTCAAACTCAAGCGATGGTTAAAGCGATCCGTGCAAATCAAATTTCAAAAGATACGGCGTTTAGGTACTCGACTAACCTGCAAGAGTTAATAGGCGTGGTGGGTGCTTGATGGAAGCTATTAATTGGTTCGACGTCGGCTGTTTGGTACTCGTAGTGCTCTTCGGACTGCGCGGTATCACCAACGGCATTGTAAAAGAAATTTTTGGAATTTTGGGTCTCATCGGCGGTCTTTTTGCCGCGATGCGTTATAAAACTATGGCAGGCGAGTGGATTGCAGCAAAAATTCCAGCTTTACAGAATGCAAACGGCGTGCTTTCGGGCGACACGACGCAGGTTCTCATCGGCTTTATCGCTGTGCTTTTTGGCGTATGGATCTCGTGTCTGATTATAGGCGAAATTATTTCAAAATTCTTTAAATGGAGTGGACTGGGCTTTGTCGATAAGATCGGCGGGTTCGTGTTTAGCGTAAGTAAAATTTTCTTGATTTTTGCCGTTATCGTTACGCTTGCAAGCGGTCCTATGTCGATGAACGAACAGACCAAAAGGTATTTTGAAAGCAGCAAAACTGCGCCGATTTTTTTAAAAATAGGAAACTGGATTTTAAATCTCAAAGACGATCCGAAGATCAAACAAAGCTTGGATTCTATCGGTTCTAAGATGGATGATAAGCTCTTAAAAGATCAAAATTCTACCACCCGTATGAACTCGGATCAAAATCAAAGCACTGAACCTAGCGATTTTAACGCCAGTTCAGAAGTAAATTCTACAGAAAGGACAAAATTATGAATGCAAAAATCGAAAATTTAGAGTTTGACGCTCTAATCGTTGAGTTTAAAAAGGCACTTGCCGCTAGCGGTTTAAAATATACTAAGCAGCGCGAGGTTTTGCTCCGCACGCTTTATAACAATAACAAACACTTCACGCCCGAAGCGCTTCATAATGAGATCAAAGCGAAATTCCCCGAACTAAACGTAGGCATAGCGACGGTGTATCGCACCTTAAATTTGCTTGAGGATTCAGGTATGGCGACGTCGATCTCATTTGGCGCACAGGGCAAGAAATTTGAGCTTGCAAATAAACCTCACCACGACCATTTAATCTGCAAAAGCTGCAATAAGATCATAGAATTTCAAGATGCTACTATCGAGCGCAAACAGCTTGCCGTCGCCAAAGAGCACGGTTTTACGCTTACGGGACATATGATGCAGCTGTATGGAATTTGCCCTGAATGCGCGGCAAAAAGGAAGTAGATTGTTTGATAGCCAGTTAGAAATCCAAAGGATAGACAAGGCGTCGGAACTTCGAAATTTAGGGGCTAATCCCTATCCGCACTTTCTGAAAAAAGATATGAGCATAGCCGAGTTTAAAGAAAAATTCGGCTTCATAAAAGATACCGAGGATAAAAAAGCGAGCGAGAAGGTAAGCCTCGCCGGACGATTAAAGCTAAAGCGCGTCGCGGGCAAATCCACCTTTGCAAACATAGAAGATCAAAGCGGCAATATTCAAATTTATTACTCGCGCGACAGCATCGGCGAGGAGGATTACGCTAAATTTAAGAAAAATCTCGAAGTGGGCGATATAATTTTGGTGTGCGGATACGCCTTCGTCACCCAAACGGGGGAGTTTTCGATCCATGCTAGCAAAATAACGCTTGCATCCAAAGCGATCTACCCGCTTCCGGAGAAATTTCACGGCCTAATCGACATCGAGATGCGCTACCGCCAAAGATATCTCGATATGATAATGAACCCCGAGGTCCGCGAGGATTTTATCAAGCGCTCGATCATCGTTAGCGAGATCCGCAGCTTTTTTGAAAAGCACGGATTTTTGGAGGTCGAAACGCCGATGATGCACCCTATCGCAGGCGGCGCGAATGCTAAGCCTTTCATCACGCACCACAATGCCCTAGACGTTGATCGCTACTTGCGTATCGCGCCGGAGCTCTATCTAAAGCGCCTCGTCGTAGGCGGCATGGAGGCGGTCTTTGAGATCAACCGAAACTTCCGCAACGAAGGTATGGATCTGACGCACAATCCGGAATTTACAAGCATAGAATTCTACTGGGCGTGGCATGATTATAACGACGCGATGAACCTAACCGAGGAGCTATTTAAAGCGCTGTTTAAGAGGCTTGGGTTGGGCGAAATTTTAATCTACGATGAGCGCGAGATCGATTTTTCAAAGCCTTTTGCGCGCATAAAGTATCTCGACGCGCTTACGCAGATAGGCGGCATCGAGCCACGTATCGTAAATGATCGCGAAAAGATCATCGCCAAACTCAAAGAGGATAAATTTGAAGTCAATGAAAAGCTCGATCTAGGCCACCTGCAGAGCGAACTTTTTGATAATTACGTAGAAGCTAAGCTCATAAATCCGACCTTCATCGTGGATTTTCCGATCTCGATCAGCCCGCTTTCGCGCAGAAGCGACGAAAATCCGCAGATAGCCGAGAGATTTGAGCTTTATATCGCAGGCAAGGAGCTAGCCAACGCCTTTAACGAGCTGAACGATCCGCTCGATCAATACGCCAGATTTAAGGCGCAAATCGACGCTAAAAACGCTGGCGACGACGAAGCTCACGAGATGGACGAGGATTATGTCCGCGCGCTTAGCTACGCGATGCCGCCGACTACCGGCTGGGGGCTTGGGATCGATCGCTTGGCGATGATTTTGCTGAATAAAAAATCGATCCGCGACGTGATTTTATTCCCTGCGATGAGGCCGCTAAATTTAGAGAAGGAGTGAACGTGTCAAATTTAGAAAAATTCGATAATGAAATTTTTAGTTTAACCAACAAAGAGCTTACTCGCCAGTGCGATTATTTGGAGATGATCGCGAGCGAAAATTTTACCTATCCCGAGGTGATGGAGGCGATGGGCTCGGTGCTAACGAACAAATACGCCGAGGGCTATCCCGGCAAGCGCTACTACGGCGGCTGCGAGTTCGTAGACGAGATCGAACAGATTGCGATCGATCGCTGCAAAAAGCTCTTCGGCTGTGAGTTTGCAAACGTCCAGCCAAACAGCGGCAGCCAAGCCAACCAGGGTGTATATGCTGCGTTTTTGAAACCGGGCGAGAAAATTTTAGGCATGGCGCTTAGCCACGGCGGGCATTTGACGCACGGCGCGAAGGTCTCAAGCAGCGGAAAGATGTATGAGAGCTTTGAATACGGCGTGGAGCTCGATGGTCGCATAAACTATGATAAGGTGCTTGAGATCGCTCAGATCGTAAAGCCGAAGATGATCGTTTGCGGTGCGAGCGCCTATACGCGCGAGATAGATTTTGCTAAATTTAGACAGATCGCAGATAGCGTGGGCGCGTTTCTTTTCGCCGACGTAGCGCACGTCGCAGGGCTCGTCGTCGCGGGCGAACACACGGATCCGTTTCCGCACTGCCACGTCGTAAGCTCGACCACGCATAAAACGCTTCGCGGTCCGCGCGGCGGCATCATAATGACCAACGACGAGGAATTTGCTAAAAAGATCAACTCGGCGATCTTCCCGGGCATCCAAGGCGGCCCGCTAATGCACGTCATCGCCGCTAAGGCGGTGGGCTTTAAACACAATCTAAGCCCCGAGTGGAAGGTCTATGCCAAGCAGGTCAAGGCAAACGCTAGAGTTTTGGGCGAAACGCTGGTTAAGCGCGGCTTTGATCTTGTTAGCGGCGGCACCGATAACCATCTGATTTTAATGAGCTTTTTAAATAGAGATTTTAGCGGCAAGGACGCTAGCGCCGCGCTTGAAAACGCAGGTATTACGACGAATAAAAATACCGTGCCGGGCGAGACGCGCAGCCCATTCGTCACCAGCGGTATCCGCGTCGGAAGCCCCGCACTTACGGCGCGCGGCATGAAGGAGAAAGAATTTGAGTTTATCGGAAATAAAATCGCCGACGTGCTAAGCGACATCTCAAATTCCAAGCTTCAGGCGCAGGTCAAAGAGGAAGTGCGGGATTTGGCGCACCGCTTTATCATCTACGACCGCGCGATGTATTAAATTTAATAAATTCGGGTAAGCTTACCCGAATTATTTATTTCGTAAATTTTGCGTGGTAGAATTTACAAAGTAAATAATAATCTTAGGAGAGAGTATGAACGACAAAAATTTCGATATGAGCAGCATAGACGACATAGTGATCAATAGCGGCAATGTCGATAAGAACGCGAATTTAAAAAAAGGTCTTACCGTTGCAGCCGGCGTCGTAGTTTTATTCTTAATCATTTTAATCATAATGAAGGCTATTAATAAAGACGATATTGATACTAACGCAGGTCTTACTATGCCTAGTGAAGAAGAGCTTGCCAAAGCGGAGCAAAAGCCTGCCGTGCAAGTTCAAAAACCCGAGCCTTCGCAGCCTGAGCCTGTAGAAGTGAAATCAGAACCCAATGCAGCATCTGCAGCTCCAACCAAAGTAGAGATAAAAACCCAAGAGCCTAATTCCGAAAGCAAGGTCGTCGCAAGCGCTCAGCCTGAAGCACAGAAAGTAGAAATCCAAAAGCCCGAAATCAAAGAAGAGCCAAAAAAATCCGAAGTTAAAATAGAAAGTAAAAAGATTGAGCCTAAAGACGAAGCTAAAAAACCTGAAAAAACGGACGTAAAGAAGTCCGAGCCTAAAAAAGAGTCTGCAAAAGACGAGATCAAAAAAGAACCTTCTAAAACCGAAATTAGAAAAGTCGAGCAGAAAGTAGAGCCTAAAAAAGAACCTGAAAAACAAGCAAAAACAGAAGTTAAAAAAGAGTCTTCAAAAACGGAAGTTAAAAAGGAACATGCTAAAGCTGAGACCAAGAAAGAGCCTGCTAAGCTCGAGCCTAAAAAAGAAGCTAGCAAGCCGGAGTCTAAAAGCGAGAGCATAAAAGCAGCTGGCGTTGCGGCGAAGAGCACCAGCACCAGCGTGGCAAACGGCAGTTATGTGCAGGTTTTCGCATCCAATGCCTACGATCCAAACGGATCTGATACCAAAAAAATCACCAAAAAAGGCTACAGCCCAATTGCGCTGCAAACTCACGTCGGAAGCAAGAGCGTGACTAAAATTTTAGTTGGACCTTTTGAGGGCGAGGCGCTACAAAAGGCGCTTAGCGATATGCGCAGCATCAATAGCGGAGCGTATATATACCGAGTGAAATAGTGGACAGATTTGCGGTTTTCGGCAACCCGATCGCCCACTCTCTCTCGCCGCTACTTCATAATTACGCTATAAAATTTCTAGCCCTAGACGCCTACTATGGGCGAGTTTTGCTGCAGCGCGGCGAGGAGCTGCGAGCTAAATTTGAAACTTTAGGGCTTACGGGCGCGAACGTAACCGTGCCTTTTAAGCTCGACGCATTTAAAGCATGCGATGTCCTAAGCGAGGCGGCGCAGAAGATCGGCTCGGTAAATACGCTCGTGTTAAAGGGCGGCGCGCTGCACGGTTTTAACACCGACGCACAAGGGTTTTTCTGCGCGATCTTGGGTTTTGGCGAGATCCGCAATGCGCTTATTTTGGGTGCGGGCGGCACGACGCGAGCGATCGGCTACGCATTAGGCAAAAACGGCGTGAAATTTGACATCTTAAACCGCAGCGCAAAGGAATTTGACTTCGGCTGCGAGGAATTTTTTACCTATGAAAATTTCAAATCCAAAGACTACGATCTTATCGTCAATGCCACCGGCGCGGGGCTCAAAGATGACGCTCTGCCTGCACCTGAGGGGGTAATAGATGAAATTTTATCCCGCGCGAAATTTGCCTTCGATGCGATCTACGGCAAGCAGACTCCGTTTTTGCAAGCCGCGCGTGCAAAAAATCTGCCCGCAAAGGATGGCAAAGAGATGCTGATAAATCAGGGCGCGCTTGCTTTCAATCTCTTTTTCGGCGGTAAATTTGATCTCCAAGAGATAATTAAGCTTATGAGTTACGCCGCAAATCTTCGCTAAATTTAGAGCCGGATGCGGCGCTAAATTTTATATCGCTCAAACGATTAAAATTTTATCTTGCTTTAAATTTGCTGCATTAAACGATATGACGCCGCTAACTTTATCTTTTACGCCGCCTGAAACGAAGCAAAATTTTAATCTAAAAAGCGGCGAGACCGCTCGGTTTTTGAAAACGCGCGCTACGGCGCGTCGCGGCAGAGTTTGGAATTTTTTTCGAAATAGGATAAAATCAGCGCGAAATTTTTAAAATTTAAAGTTAGATTTTAATTAATTACTATATAATAAAAAATATAAACTAATAATTGCTAAAGGTTAAAATTTGATGTTTTTCGGCAAAATTTTAAAATTTTACGCGCACGGATTTGCTTCGATGAAGCTTGGCAAAACGCTATGGGCGGTGATTTTGATCAAGCTATTTATAATTTTTGTGCTACTAAAATTTTTCATTTTCGACGAAAATTTAGATTCTAAATTTAAAACCGATCAAGAAAAAATCGATTTCATCTATAAAAATTTGACTAAGGAGTAGGAATGCAAGAGCTTGCTAGCGTGGATTGGTCGAGGGCGCAGTTTGCGCTCACGGCGCTTTATCACTTTCTTTTCGTGCCCCTAACGCTGGGGCTTAGCTTTATCGTGGCGTTTATGGAGAGCCTATATGTCGCGACCGGCAAACAGGAGTGGCTCAAGATCACTAAATTTTGGCTGCGCCTTTTCGGTATAAATTTCGCAATCGGCGTCGCGACCGGTATCATAATGGAGTTTGAGTTCGGCACCAACTGGGCGAATTACAGCTGGTTCGTGGGCGATATCTTCGGCGCTCCGCTTGCGATCGAGGGCTTGCTGGCGTTTTTCTTAGAGGCTACCTTCTTTGCGGTAATGTTCTTCGGCTGGGATCGCGTAAGCAAAAAATTTCATCTTCTTTCAACCTGGCTCGTGGCGATCGGATCAAATTTAAGCGCGTATTGGATCCTGATCGCGAACGCCTGGATGCAAAACCCCGTCGGTACGAGCTTTAATCCCGATACGATGCGCAACGAGATGAGTAATTTTTTAGATATCGCGCTATCTCACTTCGGAGTGGCTAAATTTTTGCATACCGTCGGCGGCGGCTACATTACCGCGGCGCTTTTCGTGCTTGGAATTTCAGCGTTTTATATGTTAAAAAACAAAGACTTCGCGCTTGCTAAAAAAAGCTTCATCGTGGCGGCAAGCTTCGGTATGTTAAGCTCGCTTTTCGTGCTATTTAGCGGCGACGAGAGCGCCTATCAGGTCGCGCAAAAGCAGCCGATGAAGCTTGCGGCGATGGAGGGCCTGTATAAAGGCGAAGTAAACGCAGGCATCGTCGCGGCGGGAGTTTTAAATCCGAGCAAAACCGCGGGAGACGATAAAGAGCCGTTTTTATTTGAGATTAAAGCGCCTTATGCGCTAGGGCTGATGGCTACGAGAGGGCTTGATAATTTCACTCCGGGCATCGATGATTTGGTATTTGGAAACGAAAAATTCGGCATCGAAGGCGCGGATAAAAAGATCGAAAAAGGCAAAATCGCCCTGCAAGCGCTAAAGGATTACAAGCTCGCCAAAGACGCCAATGATACCGCAGCGATGCAGCAGGCGCGCGAAATTTTATTCGGCAACCAAAATATGCAAAATCTAGGCTACGGCTACCTTGACGATGCGAAGCAGATCGTCCCTCCCGTGGCGCTTACATTTTATAGCTTCCACGTGATGGTGGCTCTGGGAAGCTATTTTATCTTGCTATTTTTCGTAACGCTATTTTTGGCGATGCGAAAGAATCTCGCCGAATACAAGAAAATTCTATGGCTTTGCGTATTTAGCATCCCTTTGGGATACGTCGCGTGCGAGGCGGGCTGGATAGTAGCCGAAGTAGGGCGCCAGCCGTGGGCGATACAAGATCTCATGCCGGTGGGCGTCGCAGCTACGAGCCTGGCGGGAACGAACATAATGATCTCATTCGCGCTCTTTGCGGTTTTATTTACGGTTTTATTCATAGCCGAGATAAAGATCATGCTAAAACAGATAAAGATAGGATTTTAAGATGCACGAAATTTTTCAAATTTATTGGTGGTGCGTGGTTTCGCTTCTGGGCGGAATTTTGGTTTTTATGCTCTTCGTGCAGGGCGGTCAGACGCTGCTTTTTACGCTGGCGAAAAATGAGACCGAGAAGGATTTTATAATAAATTCCATCGGCAAGAAATGGGAACTTACATTTACTACGCTCGTGATGTTCGGCGGAGCGTGCTTTGCGGCGTTTCCGCTATTTTATGCGACCAGCTTCGGCGGTGCGTATTGGGCGTGGATGGCTCTGCTTTTTTGCTTCATAATCCAAGCCGTCGCTTACGAATACAGAAAAAAGCCCGATAATTTCTTGGGCGCTAAAACTTATGAAGCCTTTCTTTTCATAAACGGCTCGCTGGGCACGATCCTGCTTGGCATCATCGTCTCGACGCTTTTTAGCGGCAGCGAGTTTGCGCTGGGCGATAATAATTTCGTGCAGTGGAAAAGCTCCGCTCGCGGACTTGAGGCGCTAGCAAATCCGTTTAATTACATCTTGGGAGTTGCACTATTTTTCTGCGCTAGGACGGGAGCGAGCTTATATTTGATGAATAATATCGCCGAGCCTGAAATGATCGCCAAGCTCAAAGCCTCGCTTAAATTTAACGCTAGCGCGTTTTTGGTTTTTTTCATCGCGTTTTTGGCGTGGGTCTTGCTAAAGCAGGGCTATGTAGTCGGCGCGGGCGGAGTCGTAAGTCTCGAGAGTTTTAAGTATCTGCACAATTACCTAAGCCTGCCCGCGGCGCTAATCTTGCTGCTGCTCGGCATTGTGCTGGTGCTGGTGGGGATATTCAAAGGCGCATTTACAAGCAGCGTGCGCGGAGTATTTTTCTACGGCGTGGGCGTCGTATGCGCGGTAACGAGCGTATTTTTGATCCTGGGGCTAAACAACACGGCGTTTTATCCGTCAAATTTCGACCTGCAAAGCTCGCTTTCGATAAGCAACGCAAGCTCGAGCCTCTATACGCTTAAGACGATGTTTTACGTGTCGTTTCTAGTGCCTTTCGTGCTGGGTTATATCAGCTATGTTTGGCGCGCGATGGATGCTAAAAAGCTCGATAAAGAGGGGCTTTCAAACGAGCATTATTAGGCACCCGCTCTAGCGCGGCTTCTGCGCGCCCCGTGTGGCGGCAAGAAGCTGCTCGCGTGCGCGGCACTGCGTGCTTTTGCGCTTGGTTAAATTTCATATCGGCGGCGCCTTTTGCGCGCCGCATTTATAAAAAATTTTAAGGATTAAAAATGGTCAAATCTTTAGTTTTCATCGCGATTTGGATGATCTTGCTAATCGCGAGCTATAAATTTATAAAGCTAAACATCGTTCATCACGAAAAAAGAGAGCAGTAAAAGCGTAGAAATTTTAAAAGCTTGCGGCCCGGAATTTCGCTTTAAATTTAGAAAGCGAAATCTAGGGCCGCAAGGTGCGGGCGAAATTTTATCTAGCCCTTGTAGTCGATATTTTTTTCAAACTCTTTAAGTCGCATATGGATTGAGCGAAGCTCCGTGATCGTCGTCCAGTTATTCATAAAAATACTAAAACTTCCGCGCACTTGATTAAAGGCGTTACTTACCTGCACCAACACACCCAAAGTGATCGCCTGAGTAAAAATACCAGGACCTACCAAGAAGTAAGGCACTAAAATTAAAATTTGAGAAAAAGATCGAAGCCATAGATCGAAATAACAAAGATGCAAATATAGCTTGTAATAGTTATGCTTCAGCTTCGCAAACAGCCCCTCGACTTGCTCCTGTCCTCCATAGTTGATTTTGTCGTCCTCGGCCAAGACTAACTCTTTACGAAACGCTGCTTCTACCTTTTGGTTATCGTATTCCAGGCGCGGCAGGTACCAGCCCACTAACCACGAAATGATAAGTCCGCCGATGCTGAC
>NZ_CALHHT010000469.1 GCF_938031315.1 uncultured Campylobacter sp. | reverse complement strand
TCGGCGCTTGGTGTAATCGACGAGATATTTTCCGCCCCCTTTAACGCTGAAATTTACGCAAATTTTAGCGGCCATCTGCACTACTTCCTCGCTTAGGTTCTGCTTGTTCGTCTTTACGATTACGTGCGCGCTAGCAACGTCTTTGAGGTGAAACCAAAAGTCCTCCTTGCCGCTGTTTTTAAGCAGGCGGATGTTACCGCGCTCGTTTTTGCCGACGCTGATTTTAAAATCGCCCAGATAGAAGTTCTGCACGTCCTGCTCGCTCTCGCCCTCCTTGCGCCGCTCCTGCACGATACGTTTGCGCGGAAGCAAAATTTCAAGCTCCTGCTCGCTCTGCGCGTTTTGGATCAGCTCGCGCAGGCTTTCGTAAAATTCCAGCTTGCTTTTTAGATTTTGCTCCTCCAGATGCAAATTTGCGCTTTTATTTCGCAACTTTTTCGCTTCGGCGTACAGCTGCGAGAGCGCGATTTTAGGCGGGTCTTGTATATCAAACTCCATCCGCTCGCCGGCGCGCGAAATGAGCGAAATGCGCCTTTCGTAGTCTTTGATTTTGTATAAATTTTCCTTCAGCAGATCGGCGCGCAGGCTAAAAAGTTCGCTCTGCCTCAAAAGCTCTGCCGCGCTTGGAAGCTCCTTTAGGCTCTGGCTCAAAGCCTCCGTTTTTTTCTCGATCCGCGCGAGCTTTACGTTTCTTAGCGAGGTGATCTTGCGCTCGTTTAAGCTTTTAAATTCCGCTTCGAAAAAGGCGCTAAAATCCTCTATGCGCGCTACCTTTTGCTCTTTTATCTCGCGCGGAGGCAGCGGGATCAGCTTTTTGCCGACGCGAATGCTTCTAAAATCGTTATCGAAGTGGCGCAGTGCCTCCAAAATAACCCCCGCCTCGTCCGTGATGATGACGTTCGTAAAGCGCCCGGTAAATTCAAAATAGATCTCCGAGACGAGCCTTTTATAGCCCGCGCTAAGCTCGACGCGAAGGGATAAAATTCTATTATTTTGCGGCACGGCGATCTTTAAAATTTTACTTTTCACAAAGCGCTTGGCAAGCACCACGTCAAAGGGCGCCTTGTAGGTTTTGCTCTCGGTAAATGCGGCGTTTTTGTGGATATTCGAGCTCGTTTTGTCCATGTCGAAAAACAGCGTCTCGTCGCCGTCGAAGCAAATTTTAAAAAGATTGTCGCCCGCGCGCTTTATATGAGAGATAAATTTTTTGCTTTGCAGATAGTCGCAAATTTGAATTAAGCTTTGATACTTCATACGCGTTAAAATTTCTCTTTATGGATTTTGGCTAAATTTAGCTTTTGCAGATCGTGCGGGCTCGGGCTCTGTTGCGGCATGCCGAGGGCCAGTATCGCT
>NZ_CALHHT010000468.1 GCF_938031315.1 uncultured Campylobacter sp. | reverse complement strand
GAAATTTCTACTTCGTTTTTTGTGCCGCTCATATCTGAAATTTCGCCGAGATTTTCTGCGCTGCCGAATTTCAAAAATGCCCCGCAGCGTGCGACTTCCTCTATGAGAGCGGAGGTTTTTAGATAGATCATCTGCAGATATTTGCTCGCATCGTCGTTGAAATCGTTGCTTAAGCTCACGTCCATCAGCTCGCCCACGGCTAGTTTCGTGACAGCGCCCGAAAGCGCGGTGGCGATGCGGCTTTCAAATTTGCTAAGCTCGAAGTATGCCTTGGAATAGAGTATGTCGCCCAACATCACGGCGTTTTTGGAGCCGTAGGTGGCGTTTATCGAGGGCTTGCCGCGGCGCACCGAGCTTTCGTCGATGACGTCGTCGTGCAGTAGGCTCGCAGCTTGAATGAGCTCGATGATCGCGCACAGACGCAGCGATTTTTCATCCTTTTGCGCGATGTTTAGCAGTAGCTTGGAGCGCAGTTTTTTGCCGGGGCTTAGCCTATCAAACATCTCGTTAGCGGGCTCGTAGCCGCATTCTGCGATGAAGCTTTTCATAATTAAATCAATTTGATCTAGCATTTTACTCGTCGTTGTTTGGGATATTTTTGCTCATCTGCAAAATTCGTCGTTCAGACCGTCCAGCGGACCTATCTTGCGCGATGAAGCTTTCGCGCTCGCTAATGCCGCGCGCTTCGCAGAGCCGCTCACAGGCGATTAGGCGGATTAGAGCTTCTTCGATTTCGTTTTGCACCAAAGTAGGGCTTGCAGCGGATAAAATTTCAAAAAATTTCCCCCTCGGACCGCCTTCAAAAATATCCATTTACCTTCCTTAAAATTTCGCGATTATAGCAAATGTAAAATTTAATTTAGGTTAGAACGCGGCAAACTATCGAGATTTTTAAACAAGGGCGATTACGCAAATCTTGTGCTTGCGTGCGGTAAATTTTAAGCTTAAGCGCGGGATTTTGGGCTTTGAATCTCATAAATTCTAAAATTTTACTTGTTTGCGAGATAGGCAGAACGAGCGGAATTTAAAAATTTAATCTTGGTCGCGTGGTAGATTAAACGCGAAGCTTTGCAGAAGGCGGAATTTTAAATTTACATATAAGCAGCTTGATTTTTGCGGAAATTTTAAACTTCTGTGGCGCGAGTGAAATTTTGGATTTCGCGTGAGTGGATAGAATTCCGCTTTGTTTGAGCGCTAAAATTCTTGGATTTCGCGCAGGCGGAGAGGATTTTCGCTTTGCTTGTGCGGTAAAATCTTGATTTCTGAGCGGCGGATAAATTCTACTTATGCAAAATCTACTCGCGTGCATAACACAGATCAGGCTTTTTAAAATTTTAAAATTCCGCCGCTTTGCGAGAATTTGAAATTTCATGGACACAGTAGAATGCTAAAATCGCGTTTGGCATTAAATTTTTAAACTATAATTTTGAGGCAAATTTTAAATTAATCCGCGAGAGGGCGTCTTTAAATTTTTAAAATTCCGCCACCTTTTACAGATAGAATTTCATTTTTCACGCAGATAAAATCGCGCACTACAAAAGCTACTTTTAAAATTTTAAATTCCACTCGCGCAGATGAAATCCCAGTTTCTCGTGCTAGTGGAATTTTTCGCGCAAGAATTATTTTTAAATTTTAATTTCGCTTGCGTTGCACGCGAAGATGGAATTCGCTCCGTTTTAAGAGCCTAAGCGTGATTTTACCCTGCTACAATACTACTTTAATTAGCTATGCCTCAAAAGCCAGGCTACTTTAAATTCCGCCGATGATTTCGCGCGCCTGCGCGATGCTTAGGGCATTGTGACTTAGTTCGCTAGGCTCGCCAAACCCCCAGCATACCTGCAAATACTCAAGTTTTGCGCCTCTTAGATCTGCCAAGTTTGCCTGAAAATATCGCGCTGCTGCAGCTTGTGCGCTTTCCGTCGCTTCTGCTTTTGCGGAAATTTTAGCGCCTTTAAAGCTTAGCGTTGCCGCCCCGTCAGCACCTGTGTCGTTAGGGCGGAATTTTTCATCCGCGTTAAGATTTTCGCCGCAAGAGTTTAAGCCCTCGCTAGCGCTAAAATTCTTTCT
>NZ_CALHHT010000467.1 GCF_938031315.1 uncultured Campylobacter sp. | reverse complement strand
ATTTAACGAATATCTCATCCAGCTTAGCACCTTTGGTTTCGGCTTTCTTGCCGTGGCAGTGGCGCTTGGCGTCTCGGCGCTGTATTCGCGCAGCGGTAGCGTCATCGTGCTGGTTCTTGGCGGCGTCATCAGCGGCTCGCTCTTTACCTCGCTACTCTCGGTGCTAAAATACGCCGCAGACCCAAACGACGCGCTTCCTGCGATTACCTATTTTTTGATGGGAAGCCTGGGCTTTGCGTCCAAAAGCTTTATTCAAATTTCGATCCTGCCGATGTGCGCGGGTATTTTGCTGCTGGCGCTTAGCGGCAAATACCTAAACGCGCTAAGCCTTGGCGAAGAGGAGGCAAAGAGCCTGGGCGTAAATACGACTCGGGTTAAAATTTTCATCATCCTTGTTGCGACCTTCGTTAGCGCGCTTAGCGTGACGATCGCGGGCATCATCGGTTGGATCGGACTTATCGTGCCGCACATCGCGCGCTTTATCTTCGGCGCCGACAACCGCACGGTGCTAGCTAGCTCGGCGATGATCGGCGCGATATTTCTGCTCTTTTGCGACAGCTTCTCGCGGCTCATTTTTACCTTTGAGATCCCCATCGGCATCGTCACCTCGCTATTTGGCATCCCGATGTTTATCATCGTGCTGCGCCGCGCCAAGAGGAGCTTTTGATGCGAGAAAATTTGATAGAAGTGCGAAATTTGCGCTTTGCTTACCAGGTCAAGCCCGTGCTAAAGGGCATCAGCTTTGACATCGCGACGGGCGATACGCTAAGCATCCTAGGCGCCAACGGCAGCGGCAAAAGCACCCTGCTTCGCATAATGCTCGGGTTTTTAAAATTTGAAGGCGAGGTGCTAATCGGTGGCAAAAGCGTGCGCGACTACGGCAAAAAGGGGCTCGCTTCACTCGTCGCCTACGTGCCGCAGACGCACGCGCCGTCGTACGACTACAGCGTCTTTGACGTCGCTCTGATGGGTGCGCTATGCAGGACGCCGCTGTTTTCTAGCTTTAGCGCGGCGGATAAAAAGCTAGCCGAACAGGCGCTGGAAAAGATGGGTATCGCGCATCTAAAAAACGCGCCCTACACAAAGGTTAGCGGCGGCGAGCGGCAGCTAGCGTATATCGCGCGCACGCTGGTTCAGGGCGCGAAAGTGATCTTTATGGACGAGCCGACAAATGGGCTAGATTTTGGCAATCAAATCAAGCTACTCGAGATGATAAAAGCGCTGGGGGATGAGGGCTATACCTTC
Source organism: uncultured Campylobacter sp. (assembly GCF_938031315.1). GTDB lineage: Bacteria > Campylobacterota > Campylobacteria > Campylobacterales > Campylobacteraceae > Campylobacter_B. Next base: position 1,665 of record NZ_CALHHT010000467.1, on the reverse strand, counting down.
GTGCAGACGACGCACTACCCGCGCCACGCGAAGTTCGTTTCAAATTTGACGCTGTTTATAAAAGACGGCGAAATTTTAGCCTTAGGGCGCAGCGAGCAGCTCATAAATGCCGAAAATATCGATAAAATTTACGGCATAAACTACGAAAGATACGAGGATAGATTATAAATTTTACGAGCGCGTAGCGCCGTTAAATTTAGCCGAATTGGGGTAAAATTGCGCACATAGAAGAACTTTTCGGCGGCAAACGGCGCGCATTATAAAATGCCGTGTGGGTCGCGACTTCGGCAATGTAAGCAGCAAACCGAATTGCTAGCGAACAAAACGATAAATTTAAAAGGAAAATCATGACTCCGCGGGAGATATTTTTAAACGGCTGCAATGAGATCGCGGCAAATTTTACGTACTTCAAGCCCACGCAAAAGGGACAAAAACTAACGAAGCTCGCAAGCGACAAAGATATTTCGTTTGAAATTTATTTCAGCTCCAGTATGCGTAACTACGCCGGCAGCGTAAGCATCCTACCGCAGGTCGCGATCTACTGTAAGCGCCTAAAAAAGCTGATGCAAGAGGAGCTACCCTACTCGACCGACCTTGTTTTCGTATCGCACCTGGGCTATCTCACGCCGCGCAGGCAGTTTCGCGACTGGCAGCTCGCAGGTGCCAGCTTCGAGCCCAGCGTTCGCGAGATTAGCGCAGCTATCAAGGACTACGCGCTGCCTATTTTTGAGCTTTTTGAGGATAAACAAAAGGCGGTGGAGTTTATGATGCAGCGCGGGGCTAAATTTAACAAAAATCTAAGCGCCTTCGATCTGCGCCCGATCTACTTTGTATATTATTTCGGCGGCAAGGACGCGGCGGAGGCGTTTTTCAACGTCTGCCTAAGCGATTGCACCTACAAAGGGCGATTTTATAAGCTTTACGAGGAGCTTGCAAACGGCGCGGAGACGGATTTTAGCAAGAGTTCGTTTATGGGCGATACGGAGGCGAAATTTGTATTTGTAAAAGGACTTAAAATTTTAAATGGCTGAAGCTTTAATTCAAATTTTAATCGTAATTTTTAGCGTTTTACTTCTGGGCGGGATTATTTGGACGCTCATTCGTCGTAACCCTCGCAGGCTTAGCCAGCGCCAGCTTGCCGCGATAGATGGGATAAGCGAGGTAAAAAGGCTTTCCGTGAGGCCGTTTTTGTTCTGGCTGGAGCGGTTTTTTATCTCGTGCGAGAGCCTTTGGTTTGATCAGGATTTTATCTACGTTTTTGATGGACAGAAGCTCGCGGCGAGGTATAAATTTGAGCAAATTTTAGAGCTTGAAGTTACAAAAATACGGATAAATCATGCTAGGATTTGGCGGATCCGCTTTGCGAGCGGCGCGAGCGAGCTTGAACGCGGCAGCGCGAACAAGCCCGAGCAAGACGGTGCGAGCGAATATAAATTTGTGCCCGCCGCTTCGATTTTTACGCCGAACTTTAAAGAATTTTTGCAAATTTTACGCGAGAAAAACCGAGGAGCGATCAAGACGGAGCCAAGATTTTGGGAGACCGTTTAGCGCGGCAGAATTTTACAAAGCGATTTGCAAAAAATAGAAAAGGCGCGGAGCCTTCGAGCGCGATCGCCGTAAAGGGCAGCAAAAGCTACGCGCAAAACCGCAAGAGGCGATAAATAG
>NZ_CALHHT010000466.1 GCF_938031315.1 uncultured Campylobacter sp. | reverse complement strand
CAAGCGAGGATCAAGAAAAAGCGATCGAGGGCATCGTCGCGGGCTTTCAAAGCGGCAATAAATACCAAACTCTTCTCGGCGTTACCGGCTCGGGTAAGACTTTCAGCATGGCAAATATCATCAAGCGCCTCGGAATTCCCGCGCTCGTAATGACGCATAATAAATCTCTCGCGGCGCAGCTTTATAGCGAATTTAAGGGCTTTTTCCCGCAAAATCACGTCGAGTATTTCATCAGCTACTACGATTACTATCAGCCCGAGGCCTACATCCCCAGGCAGGATCTTTTCATCGAAAAGGACAGCGACGTAAACCAAGAGCTCGAGCGCTTGCGGCTAAGCGCCACTGCAAGCCTGCTGAGCTTTGATGATGTCATCACCGTAGCGTCGGTTTCGGCAAACTACGGCCTGGGCGATCCCGCCGAATATAAAGGCATGGTGCTGTTTTTTGAGATCGGATCAAAATTTAGCACTAAATTTTTACTTCGCAAGCTCGTCGATATGGGCTACAAACGCAACGACGATTTTTTTGATCGCGGGAATTTTCGCGTAAACGGCGACGTGATCGACATCTACCCCGCGTATTTTAACGACGAGGCGTTTAGGATCGAGTTTTTCGGCGACGAGATAGAGGCGATGTATCATCTGGACGTGCTAGAAAACAAAAAGACGCAGAGCGTCAAAAAATTTATTCTCTACCCGACGAGCCAGTTCATCGTGGGCGAGCAGCGCCTGAAATCAACGATTAAAGGGATCGAGGAGGAGCTTGAGCAGAGGTTGAAATTTTTCGAGGACGCGGGTAAGCTCGTAGAGGCGCAGCGGCTGAAAGGGCGAGTGGAATTTGACCTTGAGATGCTGGGCGCTACGGGGATGTGCAAGGGGATCGAAAACTACGCGCGCTATCTGACCGGTCAAAAGCCGGGCGAGACGCCCTATTCGCTCTTTGATTACTACGAGAGTAAGGGCAAGGACTATCTCGTCATCATCGATGAAAGCCACGTGAGCTTGCCGCAGTTTCGCGGGATGTTCGCAGGCGATCGCAGCCGCAAAGAAACGCTCGTGCAGTACGGCTTCCGCCTGCCATCAGCACTTGATAACCGCCCGCTGATGTTTGATGAGTTTATCAATAAAAAGGCTAAATTTCTATTCGTCTCCGCAACGCCAAATGATTACGAGCTGGATCTTAGCCGCGGCGCCGTATATGAGCAGATACTGCGCCCGACGGGACTACTCGATCCGCAGATTATCTTAAAAGACAGCGACAATCAGGTCGAAATTTTACACGATATGGCAAAGGAGGTCATCGCGCGCGGCGAGCGGATCTTAGTGACCGTGCTAACCAAAAAGATGGCGGAGGAGCTGAGCAAATACTATCTGGAGCTTGGGCTTAAGGTCAAATATATGCACTCGGACATCGATGCGATCGAGCGCAACGAGCTCATCCGCGGCCTACGCAGCGGCGAATACGATATGCTAATCGGTATAAATTTGCTCCGCGAGGGGCTCGATCTGCCCGAAGTAAGCCTAATAGCGATCATGGATGCCGATAAGGAGGGCTTTTTGCGCTCGCGCACCAGCCTCATTCAGACGATGGGGCGAGCCGCGCGAAACGTGAACGGGCAAGTCGTGATGTTTTGCAAAAAGATCACCGCCTCGATGCAAGAGGCGATCGACATCACGCAAAAGCGCCGTAAATTTCAAGATGAATACAACCGCGCCCACGGCATAACCCCGCATTCTGCGAGCCGCAATATCGAAGAGAGCCTAAAGATCGAAGACGGCACCGAAATTTTAAGAAAGGGTGCAAATTTAGAGAAGATGCCCGCCGCCGAGCGCGCCAAGATCGTAAAGGAGCTTCGCAAACAGATGCTCGATGCCGCGGCGGCGCTGGAGTTTGAAAAGGCTGCTGCGCTGCGCGACGAGATCGCGAAGCTTAGGAAGCTGTAAATCGCGAGACTCGAAACGCCCTGAAATTTCGTCGTGAAATTTGCGCGTGAAATTCCACCTGGCGGAGCATAAAATTCATGCGCGTAACGCAATGTGAAATTCACAGCAGCTCGCGCCTATATTCCGCAACGCGCTCCGTGCCCATCTTTGCATCTTGCGACTTTTATTGCTTTTCCGTGCGTCCATATTTACAGCCATCTTTACGCGTTTGTCGCGCTATGCTTAAATTCCGCGCCGAAGCGGAATTTCGCCCAATTTCTTACGTAAACATCCGTAAGATTCTAAGCAATTTTTTCCGTCCGAAACCACGCGAATAAGAACAGCCGCGGGCACCACAAAATCCATCAGCAAGAATATTCGCGAGCTCTAATCCCGTTTAAATTTAGCAGAATTTATCGTTTTTTGGAATATATGTGCTTCGGTTGAAAAAATAGCACGCTGCGAAAACGATCAAGCAAACAGACAATATATTCGAGCCACTTAAAAGCAAGTCTATTATCCTCTCATTATTTTTAGCGATCAATGCCACTATTATGAGCGCTAGCGGATGCAAAATCAAAGCCGCGCTAGCTAAATTTTCAATAGTAAAAACCACTAAAGAAATTCGCTGATTTTTTATGAAAAGCTTGCTATATCCTTTCATAGAATTACTTTTTAAATAACCTATAGTTAATAGAATGGACGAAAATAACATTACTAAAACAATAACAACGCCACGCAATGTAGCAATAGCGCTCGCAAATGTGACAATGATAAATAAAAACGCCAAAAATATTGCGCTCGCACGCCTAATCAATCTATGTATGTCATATCGCCTTTTTAAATTTTTTGGAATATTGGCAAATTTCTCGTTTAGTTCATCCTCTTTAAATTCGACTTCTCGCACCGACAAATCAAGCTTCGTTTGAGAGCCGCAGATATGGATCCTTGGAGTATATGAGCCTTTATTATAAAAATAGCATAAAAGAAAAACTAATATGCAAATCGGAGCTATAAAGATTCCGTATAAAGTGCCGGCGCCGCTTAACTCATCTCGCGAACCTCCCATTGCCGAAGATAGAAATAGCAAAGTGGGAAATAAAACCAAGACTAAGCTAGCCGTATTCTCAAAAGTAAAAATCATCAAACTGGCATCTTGATTTTTTATGAAAAAGTTGCTGTATTTTTTTTGTCTTGTAACACTTTAAACAAAATGCCGTCAAGCAAATGGATAAAACTACCGCCACACAAAACAAAAAGGGCTCGGGCATCTGAATATCCACGTAGGAAATAAGTCGCGAAACTACCGATGCAATGCCGAACAAAAGCGCTAAAAATACCATACTAGAGCACCTAATTAGCCTATGTTTGTCGTATCGCTTCTTTAAATTCTCCGGTATTGCGGCGAATTTTTCGTCTAGCTCTTTCATCTCGGCTTGAAATTTTTCGCTCACGGCTCGCTCTTTTTAAGCGTTTAAATTTTAGAGATTATATTAAATTCGGCGCCGCGTCTTTTTGATGTCGCACCTTGCGGTTAAATTTTAAAATTTACCGCGTTACATTCGCGAAAAGCCGAAAAATTTCAAACCCGGCAAAGCATTAAAATTCCCGTCCGCCTTTAAATTTAGCATTTTACCGCAGCTAGCAAAGCTCTAAATTTTCCACGCGCAGCGGTCTTTCGCCCTCGAAAATCACCCCGATGCCGAAAGGATCGCAAATATCAAGCGCACCCTCGGCAAATCTCATCAGCCACTGCGTATCGCGCGCGTAAAACGTGCATTGCGGAAGCTCAAACGGCAGATCGCAAACGGGCACGTCAAGCAGCCTAAGCTCATCCTCGCCAAAACGATACTCGCGTCTAAGCTCGTCTCGCAGGAAGACAAGAGCGTCTTTTACGTACCGATCAATGTCTCGGGCGATGCGCTGCGCGAGCAAGATAGTCTCATCGTCCACATCCGCCGTATCTGCAGACACAAGACAAAACGGTACCTCGCTAGAGCTTTCGCTTTTTAGCTCCGCATACCAAATAAAACCCTCATCCGTTGCGACCTTTTCAAGCTCGCCAAATTTCCAAGCCATTTTTTGCATTTTATTTCCGCCTCATATTTTCGCGTCGTCTTTTAAAATTTTTACGCTGCGCCCGTTTTGCGCGCTATGTTTAATCCCCGCCGAAATAGAATTTCGCCGCTTCTTAAGCGGACGAGCAATGATAACGAAACAGGTTGCTTTTAAATTTTAAAATTTTAATGCAAGCCGCTTTAAAATTTCAAAAGACCCGCCGCTGTCCGTCTCGCGCGGCGATGAAATTTTAACGCCGCGTCTTACGACGAAATTTTAAAATTTTAGCGCGCCGCGGGGATCGCGCCGTAGAGACAGCGCACCGTAAAATTTCATGCCGAAATTTCAAGCCGAAATTCCACGCCCGTAGCACAGAATTTAAAGCCAAAAAATTCCATCACGGCGACTTAGAATTTTACTCGCTAAATTTTACGAATTTTATGCGCTTTTAAATCCGCAAATTTAATACGCCTTTACGAGCCGTAAATTTTTTAGGTATATGGCGCCGTCAAAAACGCCGCCTCCATTCGGCGCAGGCCAAGAAATGGCAATTCTTTTCGGCTCCTCGTCGTATTTAGGCTCGCAATAATTCTTGGAGCAGTCTATTTTAAACACCTCTTTATCGTTGCTATCAAAATCCGTTTGGGTAGAATTTTTAGGAATTTCCAGCGTGTGGATTATACGATACGGCTCGCCCTCTTTTGTGCGGGCGGACGTTATTTTTATTAGCGTATCTGCGCTGTCGTCCGAGGTCCTATAGACCCCGTCTTGCCCCAAGCCCGCCAGCTCGAATTTTTTCTCCTTGCTGTAAAATGCCGAGATTATGGAGCAGCCGCTAAAAAGCAAAACTGCCGCAAATAACGCAAACGCTCTCATTTTTCCTCCCTAAGCGGGTTAAATTTAGTTTTTAAAACTATGAATGGGTGCCGGTATCTGGCCGCCGCGGGCGATGAAGTCCGCCGATGAGTTTTTATTTACGCTCATCACCGGCGCGCTGCCGAGTAACCCGCCAAATTCCAGCGTGTCGCCCTCTTTGCCCTTTGGGATTATGCGCACGGCGGTCGTTTTTTGATTTATCACGCCGATCGCGGCCTCGTCGGCTATGATCGCGGCGATCGTTTGCTCGGGCGTATCCTGCGGGATCGCGATCATATCGAGCCCCACCGAGCAGATCGCGGTCATCGCTTCGAGCTTTTCTAAATTTAGCGATCCTGCACGCACTGCGGCGATCATGCCCTCATCCTCCGAGACAGGGATAAACGCGCCGCTAAGCCCGCCTACTTGGTTGCACGCCATCACTCCGCCCTTTTTGACAGCGTCGTTTAGCAGTGCCAAAGCCGCAGTAGTGCCGTGCGTGCCGACGCGCTCTAAGCCCATCTCCTCAAGCACGCGCGCGACCGAGTCGCCCACCGCCGGGGTTGGGGCTAGCGAGAGATCGACGATGCCAAATTTCACACCCAGCCGCTCGGATGCCATTTGGCCTACGAGCTGTCCGATGCGCGTGATCTTAAACGCCGTCTTTTTAACGGTCTCTGCGACCACGTCAAAGCTCGCTCCGCGCACCTTCTCAAGCGCGCGCTTAACGACGCCGGGGCCGCTAACGCCCACGTTTATGACGACCTCGGCCTCGCCCACGCCGTGAAATGCGCCCGCCATAAAGGGATTATCCTCGACGGCGTTGGCAAACACGACCAGCTTAGCGGCGCCCAGATCGGAAAGCCGCGCCGTTTCTTTGATCACGCGCCCCATATCGGCGACTGCGCTCATATTTATGCCGGTTTTGGTCGAGCCGATATTTACCGACGAGCAGACCTTTTGCGTCGCGGCAAGCGCGGCGGGGATGGAGTCGATTAAAATTTTATCGCCCTTTGCGTAACCCTTTTGCACGAGCGCCGAAAAGCCGCCGATAAAGTCGATACCGACCTTTTTGGCCGCCTCGTCCATCGCTTTAGCAAGCGGCACGTAGTCTGCGGCATCCGTCGCCGCGCCGATGATGGCGATAGGCGTTACGCAGACGCGCTTATTTACGATCGGGATGCCGAGCTCTGCTGAAATTTCATTACCGACCTTTACTAAATCGCGCGCCTTGTCGGTGATCTTTGCGTAAATTTTCTCCGCCGCCTTGTCGATGTCCGGATCAATGCAGTCAAGCAGGCTGATGCCCATCGTGATCGTGCGGATGTCGAAATTTTGCTCCTCGATCATCGCGATCGTTTCGGTTACGTTTTTGATGTCCATCTGCGCGCCTTAGATGTTGTGCATGGCGTCGAAAATCGCCGAGCTTTGGATGTTGATTTTAACTTTTAGCTTTTCGCCTAGCTCGTTTAACTCCTCGCGCAGAGCCGTGAAGTCCTGCTTCTCGTCGCTGGAAACCACCGCCATCATCGTAAAAAACTCGTCCAAAACCGTCTGGCTGATGTCGTCTATGTTTAGCCCAAGCTGCGCGAGCTTAGCCGAAACGCCCGCTACAATGCCAACTTTGTCCTTACCGATCACCGTTACGATCGCTTTCATTCTCGTCCTTTTGCGTGGAATTCAACCTAATTTTACTCAATTGTATGTTACTATCTGCTAAAATCACTTTGATCTTTTAATTTTTCGTCATAGTCTATATTTTCAATCATGCGCTTTCTGCGACTATTAAAATTTTCGTTTATAACGCTACGAGTAGCATCAAATTCGGACAAACTTTCCATATCTAAAATTTCGACTACAGAGTGAATTAAATCATCGCTCATAAATGGTTTATCTTTTGCTAAGACAATTTTTCGCCAAATCTCAGCATTCTCTAGGCGAAACTTATCTGTAGCGATAAAAATAAGCGGAATCTCAGCCGTAAAACGACAAATATAGCCATGACCTCCGTAACTATTTAAATTTGTCTGCCATAAATCCTCGCCATGATCACTTAGGTAGATAATTAAGGCATTATCATTTTGGAATATTTTATAGATTTCATTTATTATATAATCATTATATAAAATAGAATTAAGATATTCTCCCACATATTGGCGATTTTTGTCATCTAATTTTGAATTCACTATATCCTTTTTATCAAATTTGGTAAATTCACTCGGATAGCGCCTACTATAATCCTGATGATTTCCGAGCAAATGGATAAAATAAAACATATCACTGCTTCGTGAATTTTTTATATCTTCTATCATGGGTAAAACTTTTCCATCGTAATAGTAATCGATGTAGCTCATTGTAGGAATTCTAGCTACAAATGCTTTATAATCAGCTCTTTTTGCTATTATATTTACAGGCTTCACATCCTCAAAGCCTTCCTGATTGCTAATCCATACAGTAAAGTAATTTGATAATTTAGCTAAATCTACGATAGTTAAATTCTCATACCATTTTCTACTTTGTCCATTTTCATAATTACCGAAACTTAAAACTACTTTGAGAGATTGTGCTGTTGAAGGCCATGGAGAAATGGTATCATTAAAAGCCACTAAATTTCCTCTGTCTTTAAGAATCTTTAAATTTGGATTATTTTTCTTGTCATATCCATATAGCTGCATAAAATCCCTCTGCAGACTCTCCCCTATTATAAAGACTACATTTTTAATTTTGTTTCTAGCGGTTTTGTGTGTATGGAGATCAAAAATTTGCTTTTGCAATGCGTTAATTTCGCGAATGTCTTGCAAATTTAACTTTTTGTATTGATAAGTTGTATATACCAAGTTAAAAAGTGGCACTTTATTTAGCTCTAACATAACCTTTTGGTAAGCTATAAAAGTAGTGAATGAGGCGTAAACCAAATTTATACTAAAAATTAAGGCGGAAAATAAACTTAATTTCTCATATATAAAATATTTTCCAATAAATCTAATTCTCAAAAATATGATACAGAATAATATAATTAACAAATAAGATAGTAAAATTCTACAATCATAATGTGTAATTGCAAATTCCAATGCCTCATTTTTAGTCGTTTGCGTCAATGCATCTATAGCTACAAAAGAATAAGCAATATTTGTCTTAAAAACTAAAAATATTTGCAAAAATAAAAACAATACGCTTATGAGAAATAAAAATTTAATAAGTATTCTAAAAATTTTATCCCCAAAAAATCTAAATAAGATGAATACAATATTTGTTGATACATATATACTTGAAATACCCAAAAGCAAGTCTAGTATTAAGCTATCCGTATGCTCTATTTTTATATCTATCAGTAAATATGTAAATAAATTTAATAAAATTATCAAGAAAAATATAGGCAAATATTCATCACCAAGCGGCTTTAATAAATTTAAAAGCCTTGATTTAAGCATATTTATTATTTTTTGCACTTATAATCCTTTATCAAGATTAAAAATTATAGCATATTGTCTTTAATAGACTTAGGATGTATAATATTGTTACTCATATAACCAATGTCAGTTAAAACAAAAAAACAATAATATATAGATTTTACAAATGAGTTGGTTTTATAAATTACTTCTTTCTTGAGTTAATTTTAATATAAATTGTGTCAATCGACAGCTTTTAGCTATAATCACACGAAATTTATCCCGAGCAAAATTTGTCTTTAGTGCTAATACTATAACGATATGGCTCTTACATACAACGGCACTAACCAGACTACAAGTAC
>NZ_CALHHT010000465.1 GCF_938031315.1 uncultured Campylobacter sp. | reverse complement strand
GATATTGCGATTAAGGAAAACATTCGTCCGGAACGCCCGATGGCAGTGGCTTCTGTTGCCTCACAGATGGGTATCTGCGGTTCACCGGTTTCTGTCGCCGTCGTTTCCATCGTCGCCTTTCTTGTCTCGGCCGGCTATGACTACAATGTCCTGCAGGTTCTCATGGTCTCGATTCCTGCGACGTTTTCCGGCGTTCTCGTTGCCGCCCTTTGGAGCTATCGCCGCGGCAAGGATTTAGAGAAAGACCCGCGTTTTCAGGCGTTCATCAAAGACCCTGAGAATAAGAGCTACGTCTATGGTGATACGGAATCCCTCGTCGATAAAGACCTTCCGAAGACATTCTACCGCGCGATGTATATCTTTCTTGCCGGTATTCTCATCATCGCCGTTCTCGGCAATGTACCGGCGCTGCTGCCGCATTTTTCCGATGCAAGCGGTGCGGCAAAGCCGATTTCGATGGTTCTTGTCATCCAGATGGTCATGCTCTGCGTCGCGTCGGCGATCCTTCTCTCCTGTGGTGTAAAGGCAAAGGAGGTCGGCGACAGTAAGGTCTTTCGCTCCGGCATCGTCGCTCTCGTCTCGGTCTATGGCGTTGCTTGGATGGCGGATACTTACTTTGCCAATCACATGGTATTTTTAAAAGAAGCGCTCGGCATCGCGATGATCGAGCCCGGCTACGTCACGCTGCAAAATCCGCTAGGCCTAAGCTTAAACGTGGATCTGAAACTATTTGGCGTCGCGGTAAAAAATTTAATCGACAACGCCGTCAAATACGCCTCAGACGGTAAAATTTTAATCCGCCTAAACGCCGAAACGATGGACTTCATAACGCTCGGCGAGCCGCTGCAGAAGGACTTTAGCTACTACAAAGAGGCCTTCGTTAAGGGCACGAATGCCAAGCAAAGCTTCGGCCTAGGGCTTTACATCGTCGATAATATCGCCAAGGCGCACGGGCTAAAATTCCTCTACCGCAGGCAGGATGAGCTAAACGTCTTTTATTTTGAGGGGATCGAAAATATAGCGACGTTGTGAAATTTAAGCACATTTTTTATATTATTGCGCCAAAAATTCGAAACGAGAAGATGCGAAATTTCATATTTTTAGCGCTATTTTTAACCGCAACCATATTTTTTCTACCTCGCGGCGCACAAGCCGAGAGCTTTATCACCGACGAGGAATACGGCGCGATGCTGTATAAAAACCCCCGCGGCATCGGCTGCGACAAGTGCCACGGCGAAAAGGGCGAGGGCTCGCTGATCGTAAAGTATAAAGAATTTAACCGCACCTCGGGCACCTACTACGAGCGCGCCCTAAACGCGCCGCCGATCAACAATCTCTCGCTTCAGGAGCTCGCCGACGGGATCAGCAGCTCGCGCGACGTGATGCCCAGCTACTTCCTGACGCAAAACGAGATCATCATCATCTACAAATATATAAAATCGATAAATCAACCCAAAAAGAAGGAGAAAAAATGAATAATCACGACGAATTTTTAGCAGCACAAAAACTTATCCCGGGCGGCGTCGATTCGCCGGTGCGAGCATTCGGCAACGTAGGCGGCGAGCCTTTTATGGTAGATCGCGGCGAGGGCTCGTACATCTACGACGTCGAGGGCAAAAAATATCTCGACTTCGTGCAGAGCTGGGGCCCACTCATCTTCGGTCACGCCGACGCGGACATTGAGCGCGCCGTCGTGCAGACCGCCAAAAAGGGGCTAAGCTTCGGCGCATCCAGCCCGCTTGAGACGCAGCTTGCCTCGCTGGTGCTAAAAAATTTCGATTTCCTAGATAAGATCCGCTTTACCAGCAGCGGCACGGAAGCTACGATGAGCGCGATCCGCCTTGCGCGCGCCTTTAGCGGACGGGATAAAATTTTAAAATTTGAGGGCTGCTACCACGGTCATAGCGACAGCCTGCTCGTCAAAGCGGGCAGCGGCGCGAGCACCTTCGGTAACGCAAGCAGCGCGGGCGTGCCGGAGGATATCGCAAAAAACACCTACCTAGCCAGATACAACGACATACAAAGCGTAAAGGACGTCCTAGCGCAAAACGACATCGGCACGATCATCATCGAGCCGATCGCAGGAAACATGGGTTTGGTGCCGGCGGATCCCAAATTTTTAACCGAGCTTCGCGCGCTGTGCGACGAGAAAAAGATCGTGCTGATAATCGACGAGGTAATGAGCGGCTTTCGCGCGAGCGAGCTAGGCAGCTACGGCATCTACGGCGTTCGCGGCGATCTGGTAACCTTCGGCAAGGTCATCGGCGGCGGCATGAGCGTGGCGGCGTTTGCGGGCAAGCGCGAAATCATGGATATGATAAGCCCGCTAGGAGCGGTGTATCAAGCAGGCACGCTAAGCGGAAACCCCGTCGCAATGGCTGCGGGCATCGCCAGCCTAAGTAAAATTTACGCTAGCAGCGGCCTTTACGAAAGGCTCGGGGGGCTTGCGCGCAGGCTTACGGACGGGCTTTGCGCCATAGCGCAGCGCCGCGGCATCGCGCTGCAAACCGCCTGCGTAGGCTCGATGTTCGGCTACTTTTTCGCAGACGAAGAGGTGCGCGACTATGACGGCGCCTTGCGGGCAGACACCGCGCGCTTTGCGAAATTCCACGGCGAGATGATTAAGCGCGGCGTATTTTTGGCGCCTAGTCAGTTTGAGACGGGCTTCATCTGCGCCAGCATGGACGAAGCGCAGATCGACTTTGCGCTAAACGCCGCGGATGAAGCGATGGCGGCGCTTTAAGGGCTGCGTTTTAAAATTTTACGGATTTTAGATGAGAGTAACGAAAAATTTAAATAAAATCGTAAAGGGCGCCTGCGACATCAGCCTAGGCATCTCAATCGTCGTAGCGATCGGCATCGGCGTAGCGATCGGGCTTGGGCTGCGGCACCTCACGGGCTCGCTGCTTCTGCTCTGGTTCGGCATCGCTATCGGCATCGCAGCGGCGTTTCTGAACGTTTACCGCGCGTGCAAGGCGCTAAATTCGAGCTTAAAAGAGCTTGAAAACGATCCGAAATACAAGGCGGATCCGAAAAATTTTGACGACGACGATGAATGGGATGAGCAGGATTGAATAGGCGGTTTTTGCTCATATACTGCGCGCTAAATGCGGTGCTTGCCCTGCTTGGGCTAGCGCTTTGCGGCGCAGGATTTTTCGGCTCGGGCTCTTTCGGCGTGCGGGCGCTTGCGTGGCTTCTTAGCTTGGAGGCCGGATTTTTGGGCGCATTCGGCGCGGTATATTTTTCGTTTCGCGCTTACCGAAACAAAATAGAAGATGAGCTAAGAGCCGGTAAATACGATGAAATTTTGCAGCAAAGCTCTAAAAATTCAGCAGGTTTCATAAGCGGCGAAATTTCCGATAGCGATACGAATTCCGCAAGCCTTGGCGGCGAAAACCGAGGCGACGCTTGCGGTGACGATAAAATTTCATACGGCAAAATTTGCGGCGGCGAAATTTTAAAGAGCGAAAGCTTTAGGGGCGAAAATTCAGGCGATGAAATTTCAAACACGCGAAATTCCGAAGGCGCGGTAAATTTCACTAGCGGCGAGACCCGCATCGAAAATAGCGGTAGCCACGCTCTGTACGACGAAACCGCCGCCGAGTGTACCGCAAGCTCCGCCGATATAAATTTTATCCGCGGCTCGAATTCAGGCACCGAGCACAGCAGAGCCGCCGCTGGCGAGTGCGAGGTAAATTCTACGAAGAGCGACGACAAAACCTCTGCTTACGACGCGACCGCTTTGGGACGCGCCGCCACCAATAAATTTAAAATGAATGGCGGTGAGACTTGCGGCGACTTACAGAGCAATATAAGCGAGAAAACTAGCGATAGTTCGCAAGACGGTATAGGCGAGCGTTACGACGACTTAAAAAGCGGAGCGAACGGCGACCTGGGCGACGGCACAGATAGCGGCGACTGGAGCGACGGTGCAGATCGCAGCGATCGCAGCGACGGCGCAGATAGCGGTAATCGTGGTGGCGATGTAGATAGCGGCGAGCCGGACGACAGTATGAGCGGTTTTGGGGGCGGGATTGGCACCGCGCGCGATGGATCAAAGGATGACTTCGAAGGCGCAGACGATTTTGAGGGCGAGCTTGAGCGGAGCGAGGTTCGGAGTAATTTTGCGGGGGCGTTTTTCTCTCCGTTTAAAATTCTACCCTACGCGGCGCTCGTGGCGGCGATCTACCTGCTTGCCAAGCTGTCTTTGCTAAACCCACTAGCTATTATCTTGGGCGTTACGATCATTCCTCTGGGTACGATGATCGTTGCTTTCGGCGCTAAAGACGCGCACTAAAGCTCAAACGGCGCGAGTGGACGCTTTAAATTTTAAAATTTAGCTTCAGCGGGATTGAGTGCAGTCAGACGCAGGATAAAATCGCGTACGACCCCGCCACCGCGAGCTGTGCCACAGATACCGCGCATTTCGGTACGTACCAGGGCGGGCTAAATTCATAAAATTTACGCCGCGCATCTTTGAACTTCTGCGTAAATTTAAACCGCTCATTGCAAGCCGTAGAAATTTTACCGGCATCTCTCGCGTAATTCTAAAACTAAATTTAACCGCCGCAAATTGCAATTCAGCGCGAAATTCTTATCTATATTTAATTAAATTTTAGCTACCATTACGCAAAATTTGAGGAAAAATTATGAATTATGATACCTTAAAAAAGATCTTTTTTCGATTCGATCCAGAAACCGCTCATAAGATCGCAGAATTCGGACTTCGCGCACTTTATGCGACTCCGGGCGGGCTTGAGGCTTTGGCAAAATTCGGCGTTTATAAAGATGAAATTTTAACTCAAAATATATGGAATCTCAGCTTCGATAACCCCGTGGGTATCGCGGGCGGCTTCGACAAAAACGCCACGATGATCGCGCCGCTGGCTGCTCTTGGCTTCGGGCACATCGATTTTGGCACCTTTACGCCGCGTCCTCAAAGCGGCAACGAAAAGCCGCGACTTTTTCGCCTCGTTAGCGAGCAGAGCATTCAAAACGCGATGGGCTTTAACAACGAAGGTGCCGATGTTATCGAGCGTCGCGTGCGAAAAATTTACCCTTTTGTAATCCCGATCGCCGCAAAT
>NZ_CALHHT010000464.1 GCF_938031315.1 uncultured Campylobacter sp. | reverse complement strand
ACCGCCAAGCGCGGATTTGCCTTGTCGTTGATGAAGAGATAATCGCCCACGTATTCGCCGTTTTTCTCGCTGAAATTCGGGTGGTGGGTGTCGCCCCAGGTGATCTGTTTGCCATTAATGGCACCCTCTTTTAAAACCGCCTTACTCTCCTCGTCAAAGCCGTATCCCTGCCAAGGCTCCGGAGTAAATACGCCGATATATTTGTAGATCCTCATCGACGGTACGCCGTAAACTAGCACCTGTCCGCTTTGACCGCCGGAGGAGAACACCATATAATCGTCCTTCCTGCCGGTCGGCTGATAGGTCTTAGCGGCCGCCAAAACGTCCTTCTCGCTTAAATTTCGCTCCTTCATCACGCGCTCTAGGTCGCTATCCGCGGCACACAGGGCGCTTGCAGCGAACAAAACCGAGCCTAAAAGCACGGGTTTGATACATGTAAGCATGTAATTTCCTTTCTTAAAATTTGTAAATTTTCCCCGATCTGTCGATCACAATGACGGAATTTCCGTCCGCATACATCGCTAAAAATTCGCTCTTTAAATCCAGTTCCTCCTTTACGTCCTTTTTCGTGTTTTTATAAATTTTATCTCGCGTCGCGATAAATTGCGTATCTCCTACGCATACGATAGCCTTGATCCAAGAGCCCAAGCTCTTTTTCTCACCGCTTTTTAAATTTATAAAATTTCCGTCTATGTCGCCCAGATACAGCGTCTCGCCGTTTGCGCAATACGCAAGAGCCGTACCGATGGAGTTTTGTTTAAATTCTTTGATCAAATTTAGATCCTTATCAAAACAGCGAACGCTCTTGCTCCAGCCCGCAAGACAAAGCCCCTCCGCGCTAAATCCAAGCGCGTTTATTCTGCCGTAGCCGAGCGAAATTTTACGCGGTTCGCTCATAGCGGGTTCAAATTTAATCAATTCGTTTTTATTCATCAAAGCATAAATCGCGCCCTCGGCGGCGTAGATCGCGTCTATGCTCGCCGTTTCGCTCCGTCCCGTCTTTAGCGCTTTTAAAAATTTAAGCTCGCTATCAAGCACGATGATTTCGGAGCCCGCGAAGGCCAGATAAATTTTACCCTCGTTAAAAGCGAGCGCCGAAATTTCATTGTAGCTGTATTTTTGAGTAAATTTTATCTCAAATTTAGCCGCATCAAAAAGCTTTATCTCGCCGCTCTTATCGTATAAAAGCAGCTGCTTCGCGCTCGCATCAAACGCATTTAGGCGCAGCGTGGCATTGGTATCGATGCTTGCCGTATCCGCCCAAACCTGCGATAAAAATATCAAAATACTAATGCAGAATTTATAAAATTTCATATCATTTGCCCTGCGTAAATGATACTCCCATAACGCTTAAAAATCGGTTTAACGCCCCGCTTATGATAAAATTTTAAGCCTTTGCCAAGTTTATTAAAATTTTAAATTTTTGAAAAGAAGCACCCCGCTTTGCTCGGCGTCAAAATTTATAAAATCTTAAATTTGTAACATCTCTTTAATTTCGTTTAAATAAAAAGTTAGTATAATCGCCGAAGTTTTGTTTTAATTTTTATAAAGGAGAAACGATGGAGTTTCTGACAAGTTTGTCTGAGGGCACGCAATTTTTCATTCAACTAATAATCGTGCTTGGTTGTTTGTTCTACGGCGCTAAAAAGGGCGGCATGGCCCTTGGAATTTTAGGCGGCATAGGACTTGTAATTTTGGTATTCGGCTTTAAGCTTCAACCCGGAAAGCCCGCCGTTGACGTTATCCTTACCATCCTGGCCGTCGTCGTAGCGAGTGCGACGCTACAGGCTACGGGCGGACTTGATGTTATGCTTCAGCTTGCCGAGAAGCTTCTTAGAAAGCATCCTAAATTTATATGTATCATCGCTCCTATGGTTGCGTGGACGCTTACGATTTTATGCGGAACGGGACACACCGTCTATACGCTGCTTCCGATCATCTACGACGTAGCGATTAAAAATAACGTCCGCCCTGAGCGCCCGATGGCTGCTTCTACGATCTCATCGCAGCTTGCCATCATCGCTAGCCCCGTTTCGGTAGCGGGAGTTTCGATGGTCGCGATCTTGCTAGGTCAAGGCGTGCATATCGAGGGCTTTAGCAGCTATTTGGATCTACTTAAGCTTACTATCCCTTCTACTTTTATCGGAATGCTCGTAATCGGAACGTGGTCGATCTTTAGAGGCAAAGATCTGGATAAAGATCCGGAATTTCAAGAAAAGATCAAAGATCCAGAGCAGAAAAAATATATCTATGGCGAAAGCACTACTCTGCTTGGACAGAAACTAGCTACCATTAAATGGGTATGTATGTGGATATTTTTAGCCACTATCGCGCTGGTTGCGGTCTTAGGATACTACAAGCAGTTCCGCCCCGCATGGACGAATAACGCACCGGGCAAATCCGTAGAGATCGTAGTGGATAAAAAAGATGTCAAAAACATCACGATCAAAGACGGTCAGGTCGTCTCTACGGTAGAGGGCGGCAAGGTCATCTCAAACGTCAAAGAGTCCAAAGCCAAAGACGCTACTAAATTTAACAGCGTCGAAATTTACGACAAAGATAAGAAGCTTACTCAAAGCATCGTTGCTCAGGACGGAAACGTCGTAATCACCGCAGGCGATAAGAGCGAGAGTATCGCAAACGCAAGCATCGTCGTAAAAGATACTATGAAGAAAACCGCAAATTTAAACATGGTTCTTACCATTCAAATTTTCATGCTTTTAGCGGCCTCCATTATGATGATTGCTTCGGGCATAAAAGCGGGCAGCATCGCCAAAAACGAAATTTTCCACAGCGGTATGGTTGCGCTCGTGGCGATCTATGGAATTTCATGGATGGCGGAGACGATGTTTACCGCCCATATCGAGATGCTTAAGGCGTCTTTGGGTGAGGTCGTCAAGGCCTATCCGTGGACCTATATCCTAGTTTCGCTGCTAATCAGTAAATTTCTTAATTCCCAGGCGGCCGCCGTTGCGACATTCGTTCCGCTCGCCGTTACCATCGGTATCGATCCGGGTCTGATCATCGCATTCGCGCCGGCTTGCTACGGATACTATATCCTACCTACCTATCCGAGCGACCTTGCGGCGATCCAGTTCGACCGCTCGGGCACTACGCATATCGGTAGATTCGTCATCAACCACAGCTTTATCTTGCCGGGTCTGATCGGCGTGCTTACGTCTTGCGGCGTGGGCTTTATTTTCGCTCATCTTTACGGCTACTTATAATAGCTATACGCTCGCGAGTTTCATACTCGCGAGCTTTTTAAATTTCAAAATTCTTTAGATTAACGCTCCACTCCCGCGCAAAGCTAAATCGTTTTAAATAAAATTTACGTTATAATCCCGCCAAATTCCACACAGGAGGCAGATA
>NZ_CALHHT010000463.1 GCF_938031315.1 uncultured Campylobacter sp. | reverse complement strand
CGCGGACGTTATGGCGACCGATCTGCGCGCCAGCTCAGCTCTCGTTTTAGCTGCCCTTGCGGCGCGCGGCGAGAGCAAAATACATAGAATTTACCACCTAGATCGCGGATATGAGAGGCTGGAAGCTAAGCTTGGTGCGCTTGGTGCGGACATACAGAGGCTTGAGGAATGAAGACTTCGAAATAAAATCTTGCGCAAGCAAGCGATGCGGAATTTTACGAGCGAAATGTTTTGAAATTTTAAGTAACACTAGCATTAAAATAAGGCAATTGAGCCCGTAAAATTTCGCGCATTTATTTGGGTAAAATTTTGCTTTGCAAGCTTTGGCACAATATAGAATTCAAGGCTACGCAAGGTCTTAACTGCGCGAATTTAAAATGTAAAAAAATGATAAAAAGGACTTAAAATGATAGGAATAAATGAGGCTATAGATTTGGCTACGGCTAGAATCACATCAAGCAGGCAGAGCGAAAAGGTACCTCTTCCCAGCGCTCTAGGTCGCATCCTTTCTAGCGATATTTCTGCGCTTAAAAACCTGCCCTGCTTCGATAATTCGGCGCTTGACGGCTATGCCTACGCGGCGGAATTCAAAGACGAAGAGCTAGAGATCGTAGAGCCTACGATTTTTGCAGGAGACGAAAAATTTTATGAAATCAAGGCTGCGCAAGCGCAAAAGATAATGACCGGCGCGCCAATGCCTGCAGGCGCGGACTCCGTCGCGAGGCTAGAGGATGTAGACGCGCAAGGCGGAACTCTAAAAATCCCTGCTTCCGTTCATGCTCACGACGGCTTTCGTAAAAAAGGCGAGGAGGTGCGTGCGGGCGAGCTTTTATTGCGCCGTGGCGAAATTTTAAACCCTGCTAAAATCATGCTTCTTGCCGCGCAAGGAATTTACGAAGTGGACGTTTACGCGCGTCCTAAAATCGCCCTATTTTCCAGTGGAAACGAGCTAAAAGAGCCGTGGCAGAGCGCAAGTGAGCGCGAAATTTATAACGCCAACTCTAGTGGTATTGCTGCATTGCTGCAAAAATACGGCTTTGAAAACGAGTATTTAGGGATTTTAAAGGATGATTTTAGCGCGGTATGCGAGGCGCTAAACGCTGCTACGCGTAAATTTGACGTGCTAATTACCAGCGGTGGAGCAAGTGCTGGGGAGGCGGATTTTATGCAAAGCGCTATGAGTGAACTTGGATTTTTGCAGGTTTTCGATCACATTGATATCAAGCCCGGCCGCCCCAGCAAGTGCTTCGCAAAAGACGGCAAATTCATCTTTGCAATGGCAGGCAATCCAATGGCTGCTTTCGTGCTTACGCGCGCAGTCATACTGCCGATCCTATTTAAGCTTAGCGGCGCAAGCGAGGCTTTTAGCGCAGAAGCGGCGATCTATGCCAAGCTCGCAAGCGATCTGAAGCTAAAAAGCGGCAGAGTAAATTTAACTGTAGGCGCATATGAAGGCGGAGTTTTTACGCCTATGCCGTCGCCTTCTGGGCGCATCAGACCGCTGGCTGCGGCATCGCATTTTTTCTTGGCTGATCCCGAATGCGACAAAGTTCGCGCTGGAGAAATCGTAAAAATTTATGAAATTTAAGCGAGAAATTATTGACAAATGAAAATTTATAGGCTACAATCGCGCTTTATTTTTACCGCATGCGGGAATAGCTCAGTGGTAGAGCGCAACCTTGCCATGGTTGATGTCGCGAGTTCGACTCTCGTTTCCCGCTCCATCTTAACTTCAAATTTTAAAATTCCTTCCGTTCCACTCGTTTTTGAAGCACAAAATTTCGATATGAAAGCCTTGAAATGAAAATTTTAGTTTGCGTAAGCGGCGCCAGTTTCTGCGAGATCGGGCTTGATCTGCTTAAATTTCTTGCCAGCTCGCCGCATGAAATTCACGCCGTGCTTACGCAGGGCGCACGCCGCGTCCTGCGCGCCGAAAGCGGCATAGACGCGGACGAGGCTCTAAAATCTGCGGAATTTAGGAGTGTAAAATTTTATCCCGACGACGATCTGAGCGCGCCGCCCGCTTCGGGCTCCTTTGGCATTGATGCAGTGATCTTTGCGCCCTGCTCTATCGGCTCTTTGGCTAAAATTTACGGCGGGCTTTGCGACAGTTTAAGCACGCGCGCCGCCGCAGTCGCGTTAAAAGAGCACAAGCGGCTGGTTCTTGGCGTGCGTGAGATGCCGCTTTCTGCGATCAGCCTGCGTCAGATGAGCGAGCTAGCCGCGCTCGGCGTCATCATCGCTCCGCCCGTGATCGCAGGCTACTGCGGCGTGCAAAATTTAAAAAATTTCATAATCGGCAAGTGGTGCGACGCGCTGGGCGTGCAAAACGAGCTGTTTAAGAGGTGGCAATAATGCAAAACTCAAGAAAATGTATCTATCCGGGCACTTTCGATCCTATCACAAACGGCCATTTGGACGTCATCAAGCGCGCGCTAGGGCTTTTTGATGAAGTCATCGTCGCAGTCGCGCTCAACGAGAGCAAGAAGCCCTACTTCAGCCTACAATCCAGACTAGAGATGGCGCGTGTCGCGACACGCGGGCTTCGTGGCGTGAGCGTGCAAAGCTTTGATAATCTGCTCGTGGATTTTGCTAAATCTTGCGGCGTGCGCTTCGTTATCCGCGGACTTCGCGCGGTTAGCGACTTTGAATACGAGCTGCAGATCGGCTATGCAAACGCCTCGCTATGGGAGGAATTTGAGAGCGTGTATTTGATGCCGACGCTCAAAAACGCCTTCATCTCAAGCTCGATTGTCCGCTCCGTTTTGAGCCACGGCGGCGACGTTTCGCACCTGGTGCCGAGCGAAATTTTAAAATTTTTGAAAAAATGAGCTTGCAAGCGACTGAAATTTAGCTCGCAGGCGCAGCTAAATTTAAAATTTACAAACCACACGGGAGATAAAATGAGCGAAGCAATGGATGAGATAGAAAGACTGCGAACGTTTTTAAAAAGCGTGAGAGATGAATACAAAGCCTTAAATAAAATAGCCGAAGCGCAGGTCGTAAGCAGGCGCTGGGCGTCGGGTAGCTATATCAATTTAGAGCCGTTTTATTTCGAATATAACCGCTTCTTTAAGGGCAAAATTTTAAAAGCTAAACCAAAAAAGATCGTAAACGCCTACGAATACGGCTTTGACGCGCAAGACCGCGTCGTTTTTGAAAGGCAACATGACGGCAAAAAACATTTCTTTGAAAGCCTTTATTTTTGGGGGAGGGACGAAGTTTTAAAATACGAATTTGGTTGCTATAACAAAAGATGCGTAGGATGCTTCAATATAAAAAGATTTATCTATGAGGATGGCGAGCTAAAGTCCATCTACTCGGCCTTTGACAACAACGCCTATGGGATAGAAAATTTTACTTACGAAGGCGGCAAACTCGCACAAAGACGGGAGTATGTAGAGCACCCTCGCGCAGGCAGAAGGAATGACGTAACAAACTATGAATTTGACGCAATGGGCGAGCTGAGCTTAATAACCGAAAATAGTTATGTGCGCTATCAAAAGCCCGATAAGGATATGAGCTACAAAAAGCTTTATGAGCTCGCCGCGCAAAGGCTGCTGCCCGCGATTAAAGAGACGATCAAAAAGCATGTGCCAGACTGCAAGCTCTACTGCATAAATTTAGCTTGCGACAATAGGAGTTTGCCGCCGATCATCGGATTCGGTTCGCAAGAACAGCGCGCGCAGTGGCTTGCGCGAAAAGATGGCTGGCTTCTTTGGCTCGTTCCTGATTACGAGTTTCGAGCTGAGGTCGAAGTAGACTACGAAACGGCGAAAATTTTCGATCTTTTCAATCAAGAAACGCAGCTAAATGATAAATATGCGCAGGCTAAAAAGCTCATTTGGGAGTGCGTGAAGCAGCTCAAAGCAGGTCTTGGCGAATTTGCGCTCGACATGACGGATGATTTTACGATCACGGCTACCGATTGCGATCTTAGCGATCTGCGGAAAAATTTCATAGCAATAAATCCCGAGCCGATAAACGTATAGGGCAAAATTTAAAATTTCATCGTCGCGGTTTTATCATCGCGCGCAGCACTCGCCCGCCCGCGCCGCTAGGCAACATACCCTACTCCGAATGACGCCGCCCTACTCGCCCGACGTGGCATCATATCCGCACGGCGTACCGTCTTTATCGGCTGGCGCCCTGCTCCGCTCGGTACATGTCCGTAAGCGTAAATTTACTCGCTCGCTGTTTATGCAGCTCGTCCCATCCGAGCGCTAAATTTAACCACGAGCTGTGCCGCAAAAAGCAAGAGCCGAATAAGGCAAGGCGCCCGATAAAATTTTACGCCGAAAGATCAAAATCGGCTTGCACAAGCTCGCGCAAAAGCCCGATTTGGAGGCAAAATTTAGCGTCCGGCTGCTTAAAAAAGCCGCTATTTAGCTA
>NZ_CALHHT010000462.1 GCF_938031315.1 uncultured Campylobacter sp. | reverse complement strand
ATTTTAAATTCTACGTTACGAAATTTTAAAATTTAGCCGTAAATTTAGGGCGGGCGGAATCTCGATTTAAAATCCTAAAATTCCGCCCGCATAAATTAAATTTTAAAACCCTCTATCTACCTGCACGCCTACGCCTACGCTAGCGCAGTTACCGCTTTGCGGATCGCAGTCGCCGAAGCTTGTGACGCTGCTGGATCTTTTCGAGCGGATCGTTCCCATATGCATAGGCACCGGCATGTTACGGCGCGAGCTTCCGCCGATTTCGCTATCGCTCATACTATTAGAACTTCTCTTGCGAGAATAATCATCGCGCGGAGGTGGCGGTGGCGGAGGAGGTGGTTTTATACCTCCCGGAGGTGGTGGCATACCGCCAGGAGGTGGGGGAGGAGGCAGCATCATGCCGCCGTGCCTACCATATCCTCGCGGAGGAGGTGGCGGTAAAGTGCCGGTTTCTGTGATCGTGATGCCATTGCCGTAATTTTCAACGCGTCTGTAAGTAGAGCCTCCGTAAACCGTGCGGGTGCGGGTCTTTTCGACCACGACTATATCGCGATCAGGCTGCACCGGCTGCTGCACATTAGCTCTAGGCGATATTTCAAAGCTCTTCTGCAGTTTGGCGGTATCGTAACTTGCAAAGCCGTTGATGCCCTTTAGCTCATCTGCACTTGAAATTTCGCGCTTTTGGCGGTATTGCATAAGCATATCCGCCCTACCCGCATCAAGTCCGCCGATCGTCATCAGCTCGTAGCGACTAGCTTCGTTTATATTGATTTTCGCCAAGGCGAGGCTCACTAAAAGAGCCAAAATCACTAAATTTTTCATGTGCGCTCCTTTGTTGAAAGTTACCAAATTCTAAACCCCCATTATAAATCTTTGATTAACACACAAGCAAAATTTTGCTACAATTGCCCATCTTATTTAAAAGGACCGATCAATGAACGGAATTTTGCTGCTATGCGATGAGCCTGCCGCCTACGAATCCGAGCTAAAAAAACTAGACGAAATTTTATCTATGAGCTTTCACAACGTTTTGCAACTTTGCATTGCGGGAGAAAATGCTCTTTTTAGCAGGAGCGAGCTTGAAAGAGCGCTCGCGGACGGGCAGGAAGAGCACGTGCGAAAGACGGCGATAGAGCGCTTTGCACAGATCCTGCAGCAGTGCAACTTCGTGCTGGTTCGCGGCGCGGCGGGAGCAGATATGCGCGAGCTAAATTTACAAATAGCCAAGGATCTAAATATCCCCGTTTGCGGATTTTATCCTAACGAAATTGCCGCGCGCATCGGCGAGCGCGCAATCGCTGCAGCAAAAGCGCTGAATTTCGCCAGCGTATATGAAGGTAAAATTTTATTTGCTGCGGACAGATCAAGCTCTAGCGGCGCAAATTCTAAAAAATCGGGGCTTTGCGGCAAAAATTCCGCCCGCGAAAGCGGCGCAAAATCTCACGACGAAGATTCAAAGCTTTACGGCATAATAGAGCTCGATAAAGTCCTTGCCGACAAGAGCTACTTCACGGACGCGGCAAATTCCACGCGCTGCGAAATTTTAACCCCTTTGAAATTTGAAAGCGAACTATACGCCAAAGCTCGCGCGAACGTTAAAACCGTCGTACTGCCCGAAAGCGACGACGAGAGAATTTTGCGCGCGGCTGCGATTATAAAGCAAAGCGGAGCGGCAAATTTGATCCTACTTGGGCGGCAAGACGAAGTGCAAAAAAGCGCGAGCGAGCTGGGGCTTGATCTAGCGGGCGTTAAAATTTTAGATCCGCAGACGGATGCGAGCTTAGAAAAAT
>NZ_CALHHT010000461.1 GCF_938031315.1 uncultured Campylobacter sp. | reverse complement strand
GACAAAATTTCGCTCAGTGGCGAGCAGTTCGAACGATTTAGAGCTAGAATTTTTGGGATTTTAAACTCCGGCGGACGCGAGCTTGCAGGCAGGCTCACGCTCTCTTCTACGCCCAAAAAGAAAGCCCGCGCAGATCGTCTCCGCGCGGCAGATGGCTATGAGGAGTTTGACGGCATCTGCGATTTTGGTAGTTTTTGCGGCGGAGATTCGGGGGCAGTTTCGCCAGAGGCAAATGACAGCTTGGCAAAGACTTCGTATGCTACAAACGCAAGGCGCGGCGAGCGAGATTTTTCTGCGCGCAGCGCTCAGAGTGCGCAAGGCTTTACTTCGCAGGCAGAATTTCAAGATGTTTCGCAAGCAGAATTTTATGGTGTGGCTCAGGCGGAATTTTGCGCAGATACCGCGTGGGATACGACGCGCGAGAATTTAATTTTGCAAAATGACGCTGCGCAGGATGATATGAGCGTGGGGCTCGCCGCTAGTTTCGAAGAGAGCGCAAATGCGAGGAGTAAAAATTTTATGCCGCAAAGCTCTGCGCCTGCGAATTCTGCCAAAGGGCAAAGCTTCATTCCTGCATCGCGAAATTTTGCTTCCACGCAAAGCTCTGCGCTCGTGAAAGATTCCGCATTTGAGTCGCAAAATTCTAATTTTATGGCGCAAATAGAGAATTTTGCAGCTGAAAATTCGTTTGTAGCAGAGCAGGGCACGGACTTACGAAGTAAAAATTCTACGGTACAAAGCTCTGCATCAAAAAATTCCACTTTCGTAAATTCTGCGCTTGATATAAAGTGCGTAAATGATTGCAAGCCTCAAGGCTCCGAGTTTTCCAAGGGGCAAAGCGCTAAATTTGCTAGCTGCCGTGCCGCAAATTTTACCTTAGAAAATGCTTTGGAATTCGCGCCTCAAGATGAGAATTTAGTCGGTGAGGATTCAATATTTTTGGCAAAAGGGCAAAATTACGCGCTAAAAAATTCCGACGAGCAAAATTTAGCACAGAAAAGCTCCGCACAAGAGTGGCGCCCTTCGAATTTGCCGCCGCAAGTGGGAAATAAATTTGTGCCCGAATTTGAGCAATCCGCGCAGTCTGCGTTAACGGGTGAGAATTCTACGTTTGCTTCTTCTATGGCGGAGGGGGCGCTTGGTGATGAGCCCGCGTCTGCTGCTTTTGGGAGCGAATCAACTTTTGCGACTAAGCCCGTAAATTTCTATGGCAAGCCTGTGCGCAAAGCGCCTGCGAAAGAGAGCGCGCGCCTGACGGGGCGTCCGCAGGCTCTGCCTATTGCAAGCACTTCGCGTCCTATCTCGCTACCGCAAGCGCCTAGAGCTAGGCTCATCGAGCTTAAGCCGCGTTTCATAGGCATCGCGCATAGGATTAAAATTTCGTTTTTGAAAAAGAGCGCGAGCGAGCCAGGCGAAGGGGTTTTGGCGCGCGTTCGTATTCCGCTTTTGATGGAGAATTTCGGTCTTAATGATATTTTGTCGTCCACGGCGA
>NZ_CALHHT010000460.1 GCF_938031315.1 uncultured Campylobacter sp. | reverse complement strand
TGCGCTGCATAAATTTAGAATTTGCCGGCAAGCTGCGAAGTTTTTAAATTTAAATCTCGGCGCCAAAGCCGCAAATTTTATCCGCAGCCCAAAACGTGGTCTAAAATTTTAAAATTTAATCCGCGCCCGCAATCTTGGGCATAAAATTTTTAGCAAGAAACAGACGCGTAGATTTTAAATTTACGGCGCGGCACAAAGCGCAAAAGCAAAAAGCGCCGACCGAAAATCGCGAAATTTTAAAATTTAAAGCCGAAATTTTAAGCGAGGGGTTGCGGGCGCTTAAAATTTTAAACGGCTCGCTTAAATTTACAAAGTTTAATCGAGCAGAAATTCCTTCTTATCGACGGTGCCGCGGTAGTGGATGGCTAGCGTATCGTCGAAAAATTTATCCAAAAAGCCGTCCTTTTTAAGCTGCGCAAGATCGGAATTGATAAAATCCAAAAGCTCCTTGTTGCCCTTCTGCACGGCAATGGCGTTGAAGGTTTGGTTTCCGAGCCCATCAAGCGCGACTTTGGTTTTATTATCTATGATCGCATACGCCCTTAAGATGAGGTTATCGTCGGCGTGCACGGCGTTTTTCGTCCTTTTAAAAGCATGGTAGCACTTCGCCGAGCTCTTGCAAAATTTCAAATTCTTTCTAAAGCCCTCTTTTGCTAAAAAGTTGTGGATGGGCGAGTATTTTATGACGAAAATTTTTCTCTGGTGAAGCTGGCCTAGGCTCGTGATATTATCGTCTGCGTGCGCCAAAATACCCACCTGCACCTTAAAATACGGATCCGAAAAGTCCACCCTCTGCGCGCGTTTAGGCGTCGGAGTAAATGTAGCTACGACCATATCGACCTCATTTTTTTCCAAAACGCTCATCCTTCTGTCGGTCGCGATGTGGATAAATTTGGTCTTGCCGGGATTGTCGCCGAAGATATCTTTAGCGATTTTGCCCGCTAGCTGCGCCTCAAAACCCACGAATTTGCCGTCCGTAAGGGAGCTGAAAGGAGGCTGGTTATTATATACGCCTATGCGGATGACGCCGCTTTTTCTGATCTCATCCAAACTGTTTGCAAAAAGAGATACGCAAAGTAAAGCCGCCGCAATGAGTATTTTCATCTTTTCTCCTTAATCTATTTACGTGGAATTCGGTGGCTAATTATAAATGAAAAGAGATTATACTCAGCTAAAATCAGGAATTTCGCCTAAGTTTTTTGGCTAAATTTTGATGAATAATTTTATTTAGAATTTAAAACGGCGCCGCTTTTT
>NZ_CALHHT010000459.1 GCF_938031315.1 uncultured Campylobacter sp. | reverse complement strand
GCCGTCTTCTTGGCAGATCATCTCGCGTTTAAATTTTGCCGACTTAATTTCGCGCAAAATCGCGATCGCACGCCGTCTACCGACCTCCAAGCCGCTTGCCGCGCCGTAGCGCTTGCCCCGCCGCCTACTGCGTGCGAGCGCCTAGCCGCGCGGGTGCCGATGCCCATGTATGCGAACACTTGGCGCCTCGGCTAAATTTTATCGCCGCTTAATATAAATGAGTAATTTTAATAAATCTGGATTTAAAAAGATATGAATTTAAAGGCGAAATCTCTGCGGCGTGAAATTTAAACGATAAATTTTAAAGCTCTATCGTCCGCTCAAATATGTCCTCAAGACCTGTTTGATGCACGATCGCTAGCATGCCTAGCCTTGGTAGATCCGCGCGCAGACCAAGTAGCAGCTCGCGCGCCGAGGCGGGATCTAGCGCGGACGTGATCTCATCGGCAAAAACAAAGCTCGGCTTGTGGTAATGAATACGTGCGAAACTAAGCCGCTGCGCCTCCCCGCCGCTTAAAATTTTAACGTAATCGGCGCGCGAGTTTAGCATGCGAGCAAATTTCTCAAGTCCTACGCGGCGTAAAATTTCTAAAAATTCCGCATCGTCTGCGCGCGGCGGCTGCGGATAGCAGATGAGCTCTTTTAGGCTAAGCGGCGCTAGATAGGGCTTTTGCGGGATAAACATCACGCCCGTGCGCGGCAGGCTGATCTCGCCGCAGCCGTATCGCCAAAGCCCCGCCGCGTAGCGCAGAGCCGTGCTTTTGCCCGCGCCGCTCTTGCCCCGCAGCATTATAAACTGTGCTGGCGCAAGTTCGAAGCGTAGATCCTCGATCAGCGGCTCGCCCGCAGGCGTGAAGACCGACAAGCCCTCGCAACGAGCGGAATTTTCGTCGCTTTGTTTGACGCAAGCACGCAGATTTGCACTCTCGCCGTCCATGCGCGAGATGAACTCATAGATCCTCTGCACGCTCGCCGCCCACTCCATGATCTGCTTGTAATAGTCCATAAACCACGCAAATCCGTCCTGTACGCTGTAAAACGCCGAGCGCGCCTGCATCATATCGCCGAAGCTCATCGCGCGCGACAAATACAGCGGCAAGCAGGCAAAGATCGGGATTAAATTCGTGATTTTTAGGTAGCTTGCCGAAAAGCATTCGAGGCGAAATTCCGTATTCATGATGCTGCGCCAGTTTCTCATAATCTCGCTGAAGCTCGCGCGGAAGCGGCCGCGCTCGGTATCCTCTCCGCGCATAAAGGCTACGGCTTCTGCGTTTTCGCGCACTAGCAGCAGATCCGAGCGGTAGTCGGCTTCAGCGCGCTGCTTGGCAAAATTTAGCCCCCTAAGCCTGCGCCCGATGAGATGCGTGATCAGCGAGCAAAGCAGCGTATAAAGGAGCGCGACGTAGAGCAAAAAGCCTTCGATCTCAAAGTGCATGCCGAAAATTTCAAATTTCAGCACCTTCGAGACCTGCCACAAGATCGCAACGAAGGCGATGAGCTTGGCGAGATTGTAGACGAGCGATTTTACGAGATCGACGCTTTTTTGCACGAGTAGCAGGCTGTCCTCGGCGATACGCTGATCGGGGTTGTCTAGCTTTGCGATCGTTTTTGAAATTTCACGATCTGCGCGAGTTTTAGATGAAATTTCATTCTCGCTTGCGCCGCTTTGCCCCGCCGCATTTTGCTTTGCCGCGCTCGGTAAAATTTCAAGCCTCTTTGCGTCTCTATGCAAAACCGCGCTGTTCGCCTCAGCTGCGGAATACTCTGAGCGCTCGTTTAAATTTGCGTCGCCAGGTTTTTCTAAATTTGATCCGCCCCTGGCGCTGAAATTCCCCTCAAGGCTCGTGCGGTAGAAGTTTGCGTTATGTAGCCATTTGCGCTCCATCATCGCGCTTAGCCTCTCGCGCCAGACGATTACGAGCAGTTTGCGAAACCAGTTGCCGCAGACGATGAAAAGCACAATGAGTGCCGTGTAGAGCAAAAACTCGCCCACGAGCGCGGGGATCAGCTCGCCTTTAAGCTCGCTTAGCGCGTCGTAAAAGCGCTTATCCCACGCGTTCATCAGCACGCTGATTTTGATGATAGCGAGGCTAAAACCAAGCGCGAGCAGCAGCAGCGCCCACAGCTTCGCCGCGCCCTTGCCGAACCAGTGCGGACGTAGAATTTCAAAAAATTGCTTTAAGGTTTTCAAATTTTCTCTTTAAATTTTAAAATTTAATGCGAGTTGCAGCGAAATTCCGCGGGATCAAATTTGATTTCGCAGGCTCGCGAGCGGATTTTATGCTTGCAAGTCTGCGCGTTTAATTCGCTTGGAATTTCGCGGGATTAAATCGCGAGATTAAATTTATCGCCCTCGCCCGCGATCGCCCGCGCTAATCAATCGCTAATCAACCAAATCGCGAGTTAAATTTTAATCCCGCAGCTTCGTTTAAATTTTACCCGCCTCGCTACATGCTACTTGCGACAAAGCTTGGCCTCGCGCCTCTACGCCCGCTTCATCCGCGCTCTTATAAAGTCCGATTTATCCGCGGCCGCGTGCGAGGAGTTTATCCGAGTTCGCATAAGCGCAAAATTCCATCCGCACCTAATATGTATAATTAAGCGTTAGCATAAAATTTCGCGGCTCGCCGTAATAGTTATTATGCCCGGCGACGCGATTTTGAGTGTTTTGAAAATACTTCTTATCCGTGATATTTTTGACCGCAAAATTTACGCTAAAGTGCTTGTCGAAATGATAGCCGACATTCGCGTCCCACAGCGCGTAAGCCTTCTGCGGCGCGGCGTAGTACGCAACGCTTTCGCGATATATCGAAGCGGTTTTGCTCTGATAGCGCATGCCGGCGCCCAAAGTAACCTTACGATTTTCGCCGAGCGGAATTTCATAGTTCGTATAGAGCTTAAACAGATGCTTCGGAATGTAGCGTTTGGCGTTTGCGCCCTTGCTATAATCGACCGCTGCGGAGGTTCTTTCCGTCTTTAAATAGACGCTGCGGTTGAAAGTATATCCCGCGAATAATTTCCAATTCTCAGTGAGCGAGCCTTGCACCTCGGCATCCACGCCGCGGCTTCGCACTTTGCCCTCGGCGATGGAGTAGTTCGTATTAAGAGGATCGCTCATCGCCCTATTTTTCTGAATGATCTGAAATAGCGCGACATTCGTATTAAGCGCGCCGTCAAAAAATTCTCCCTTCACACCGGTTTCTAAATTATAGCCGACGACGGGATCTAAAATTTTACCATCCTTGTCGCGCGCAGCTTGCGGCTTAAAAATTTCGGCATAGCTTGCGTACCACGAAAAATTATCCGCAAAATCCCAGACCACTCCCGCATATGGCGTGAAATCCGATTTGCTCGGGCTCGCTCTATGCGAAGCCGTACCGCGCAAAATATTATAATAATACCTGCTGTAGGCTACTTTCGAAAAGCGCCCGCCGAGCAAAACGTGAAAATCGCCTGTTAAGTTTAATCTAGTCCCGAGCGAGATCGCACGCTGCTTTATGGTAGTGGAGCTTCGGTCTTTAAACGCAGCGGCACTGTTCCAATCGGGCTGGGCAATCCTTGAGCGGTCCCAGTTATAAATATTCATCCCAAGCGACGCCAGAGACGAATCTCTCGTCCTAGTCTCGCGCCAATTAAGCTTTTCGTTGCTAAGCGAGCCGTTTAAGAAAAAGTCGTGCTTCTGCCCAAATGCTTCGAATTTACCATCTAGTCCCGTTTGAAACCCGATCTCTTTGGAGTCGTTATCGTAAATTCTATATCGCACCGTATGCGACGTAGTGCCGTTGTAGGGATCTGCCCCGCCGAGCGCTCCGAATTTTAACATGCTGTCGCTATCGGTATAATTGAGCCTCGCATAGGCTTTCAGATCATCGCTAAATTCGTGCGAGAGTTCGCTATAGACGTTAAATTTTTTATATTCGCTTCTGTCCCAATCTGAGCCGAAGTAGCTTCTGCGCGGTAAATTTAGTAAATTTTTTTGATTATCCAAGACGGGCACGCCGTAAATATCATATACGCCGACGGTTTTTTGTCACAAAAATCCCGCGCTAAGAAGCGTCTTATCGGCCACGTCAAATTCCGTCGAAACGCCGACGCCTTCGCGATAGCCGTTGCACGGATAGTCCTTAAACGAGCCCGTTTTACTTAAAATTCCGATCAGCCGCGCGCGTGCCGTACCGCTTTGATTTACCGCGTCCGTTACGTCGATCATACCGCGATAATTATCCCAGCTACCGCCGCTTAGACTTGCGTTAAAACCGAACTGATCGCTCGGGCGCTTTCTGATTAAATTTATCGTGCCGCCGGGCTCGCCGTTGCTTTGCGTAAGGCCCGCTACGCCGCGCAGAACCTCGACGCGATCGTAGAATTCCAAATCGGTAAATTCCTTCGATAAGCCAAGAGGCCCGAACACGGAGCTAGAAACCGAGCTTGCGATGCCGTCTTCTTGGATATTATCGACATAAAAGCCGCGCGAGACGATGCGATTGCCGCCTGCGTCGTTATTTAGCGAAATGCCGGTTGCGTATTTTGAAAGAGCCTCTTCGGCGTTGTGCAGGCTCAGATCTTTTAAAAGCTGATTGGAGATGACGCTTATGGATTGCGGCGTTTCTCTTATGCTTAAATTTAGTCCCGTCGCTGTGCTCATATTGCCCGTCGTATAAGAGCCCGTG
>NZ_CALHHT010000458.1 GCF_938031315.1 uncultured Campylobacter sp. | reverse complement strand
GCCGGTGCCTTTTATATGCTCTACCGCAACTCTATGAAGCGATCTACTCATTCTAAACTGAATGGGTCCAACAAATTGAATTCCTGCTGTTTTTATGCCTTCTTTTTTCATCTCGTCTTTATCCGATATCGGCAAAACCCCACCAAATGCGCGAATATCGATAAATTTAGAGAGAATTTCTTTGTGTAGCTCGTTTTTGCTTTGCTTTATGTTTATGCTTTGTCTAATCGCTGTTTTAGCGTCCAACAGGGCATCCTCTATCCTATACTCCTTTATAAAAATCGACGCCTCGTCTTTTTTCATAATCTCGTCTCTGATAGTTCTTTTTATGCGCACGTCTGTTACTTCGGCGATGCCGGTCTCATCATCGCATCTTGGAGCGTTATCCTTTAGCATATCGCCGTTTGGATTAAAATTTTCGCCGTCCCAAAGAAATAGAATTTCCTTCTTTTTCATTACTCGTCTCCTTGAGTGTTATCTTTAATATATTTCGTAAAATCACTTCCGCCCATAGCAAAAGCTAGCGTTACATAAGCGCTCTTAACCCGCTTTTGAGATAAAAACGCACTTGGTAAAATTCCAATCAAAATATCGCGCATGATTTCTATATTAGCGCTTCTTTTTCCTCGCGATACATTGGAGAGTTTTTTGTTAGTTTCATCACACTTGGTCCAAATCCGTTCTAACAGCTCTTTCGTAATTAGTCCGGCATTATTCAGCCATTTTTCAAATGAACTATTTTTGCTAATAGCAAATTGGCGATTTATCAACCCTGCTGACATCATTCCTAGCAAATATGCACTCTGCAATACTTCATTATCTTTTAGAAATTCGCTATTTTTCAAAATCGAGCTTATTAGCTCTTTTTTATCGCTTAAGCCTTGCAAATTAACCTCCCTTGCAAATGATATTTTTTCATTTAAAGCACCTATCTCATTAAAGAAATTTTGATATTTTTCGATACTTTCTATACTTCTATTTTGATATGTCTTAACGCGATTAAAATAAAATCCCCATTCTATTTTTGACGCATAACTAGAGTTAATATTGCCTTTATAAATCAAAGCAGCATATTTTTCCATCATATCGTCCAAATTCATCCTATTTTGCGATAATAAAAAATTCATAATGTCGATGTTTTTAAGAAATAAATTTTGCATGTAAATAGTATCGTCTTGTTGATCTTTACTATCTTTTCGCCTAATCGCCCTAATATTATATCTACCCATTAAATCGGAAATTTTAGAAATATAAGACGGCAATACATCATCTATTTGCAATAATACATTAACCGCGGCATTGCTTTTTTTATAAAATAAAATTGTATTTAGCACGGGCATATTTGCTTGCGCTTTAGCTACGGATTCCAACTCGTAATTAATACTTTCTTCGATATTTTGTATGCCTTGCAGATCTTTTTTCTTTTCGCTCGGATCTTTTAAAATTTCCACTATTTTTTCTAATAAATTTGCATCATTTACCATTAACGTCGGTAAGACCGCCATTTTATCCCCATAAAAATTAAAAGATAATTCCTTATCAATTGCCATAAAACCGTTTTTAACCAAATTTGCATTAGCACTATT
>NZ_CALHHT010000457.1 GCF_938031315.1 uncultured Campylobacter sp. | reverse complement strand
CATTTCAATATTTTGCACGCTGTTATCAGATGCAGGTGAAAGCGCCGCAGGGAGTTAGTACGGATGCGGAATTGTCAAATCGTGATATGGCGGAAACGGCGGAGTTTATCGTACAGCATCGAATTAAGGCGATTTTTGCCGAATCAACAACCGATCCGGCGAGAATGGAGAAATTGCGCGAATCGTGCAAGGCAAAAGGTTTTGATGTAAAGATTGTCAGCGGTCAGGATCAGGAGCTGTTCAGCGACTCGTTAGCGCCAAAGGGTCAAAAAGGTGATACCTATATTGACATGTATCGTTTTGACGTTGATCTGATTGTCTCCAATCTGAAATAGAAATGGTTGCAAAGAACATATGAAATGTATTCAGATTACAAATCTATCCGCATCATATGGCGGCGACCTCGTTTTAAGAGACATTAATACGGATATTGAAGAAAAATCTCTTACGGCCATTGTCGGGCCTAACGGAGCCGGAAAATCGACATTATTAAAATGCATACTCGGTTTTATAAAACCGCTTTCCGGAAATATCAAAATTCATGAAAAATCAATTGCGGCCAGCCGTCACATGATTGCGTATGTCCCGCAGATTTCAGCAGTCAATTGGAAGTTTCCCATTACCGTACATGAAGTTGTATTGATGGGGCGCTATGCGGATCTGGGCTGGCTGAGGCGGCCAAAGGAAGCGGATCATCAAAAGGCGCGGCAGGCTTTGCAAACAATGGGGATAGAAGCGTATGCCGATCGACAGATTTCGCAATTGTCAGGCGGGCAGAAGCAGCGCGTAGCACTTGCTCGCGCACTGATGCAAGAGCCTGAAATTTTGCTACTTGACGAGCCGCTTTCGGCGCTTGATTTTACGATGCGTGAAAAAATCCAAGAGTATTTGCTAAAGATCCACGAGCAGTTTCATCAGACCGTGATCTTGGTAAGCCACGATGTGAGTGAGATTTATAGGCTTTGCAAGCGGGTTTATGAGATGAAGGACGGCAGGATCGTCCGCACCGGTACGCCGGAGGAAATTTTCCTTAAAACTAGCGGCTCGCAGAAGTTTTCTTTCGTGGGCAAGATTGTCGATTTGCAAGCACGCGACGGGGTCAAAGTGGCTGTCGTAGCGATCGGCAGTCAGCTGTGCGAAGTGGTGCTAAGCAATGCAGAAGCCGATGGCTTGCAAGTAGGCGATGAGGTCAAAGCGGGTGCCAAAGCCTTTAATATCACTCTGCGTAAAATTTAAACTTATAGGCAAACTTTTTGGGCGTGCCTGGGTGAGAAATTTCAACTAGATTAGAGATTTAAATACAGGCTTTTATGGAATTTAGACGAGGGATTTTGCGAAATTTTAGCTAGATTTGCCCGCAAAATACGGTGAGATTTTAAAATTTCATTCGCATCGCGCTTAGATTTTCATGAAACACAAAATTTAAACGCAGACTAGAGCAAAATTGCAATGCGATCCTAGATAGCGTGTGGGAATTAAGCTTTAAATTTTAGATTTTGCGCAGACAGGCGCCGTTAAATTCCTTCTTTGAATTTATTAATTGGCGTGGTGGGTTTATTTTTAAATTTGGCGGCTTTTAGCTTACTTTTTTGTCAGGAGTTGCGCGAATTCTATCATGCGATCTTGGTAAAAAATTTAATGTGAAGCTTCGCGCAAACTTAAAATTTTTAGATTTGGAATTTTGCCTGGATTTTGTGGCTTTGAAATTTGAAAAGCTCTAACGGCTCGAAGCTTGCGCGTTAAACTCGCTTAATGAGCTATGACAGGTTTTCATTAACCCGGTTTTCTAGATTTATGCGAAATTTTAATTTCGTCTTGTCGGGCTCAATGAAATTTCGCTAGGTCGTTCGGAGGGCGTCGTTTAGCCTATCTCGCGTGAAATTTGCGCTCAGATAAATCCTGCCCGCTCAAGTTTTAAAGCTAAGCTAAGCTTTTTGAAATTTAGCTCAGCAAAATTCGTGACCTTAAAAATTCGCCAGCTTGGTAGAGAGCTTAAAGATTCAGTAGGATTTGTACGCTTGAAGGAATTTATTAGCCAAGCAATTTATAAAATTCCGCCCAGTTTAGCTTGCGCGAAATTTTTAAAATTTCATTTTGCTAAAGCTCTTGCGCAGCTAGGTCTGCGCAGAATTTTTCAAAATTTTATTTTGCAAGACCTTATGGCTATGAGGTTTGCGTAAATTCTATCTGGCTTTGCCTCTAAATTTTAAAGTAGGGCTAGGCTTTTAAGATTTTATAGTTTGGGCCCAGCGGCTCGGCTCGGAGGATAAATGTTTGAAATTCTAAAGGAAGAGACCGTCAGCGCGAAAAAACATATTTTGTTAGGCGATA
>NZ_CALHHT010000456.1 GCF_938031315.1 uncultured Campylobacter sp. | reverse complement strand
TCTTACGGCAATAACTACAGATCCGCTCTAAATGCTAAACGGATGAAATTCTATTTTTTTAACGACGAAAGGGCTATGGTATTTAGCATTTGGCACAAAGATGGGATTTGCAGCGTCTATAATGCAGACAGATACGTAAATTTCGACTATACTTCAAATATGTTCAAAGACGGCGATTGGCTTTATGCGGACGGCAAAATTTCAAAAAGCGAGAGCTCGGTGCAAAATATGAGTTCAAAAACGTTGAGCGCATATAAAAATATGAATTTTGAAAAAGCGGTCGATCGCAAAGATACGAAATATATCGCGGAGGAGTTGGCTGTGGCTGGATTTTTCAAAAAGACGATCGATGGTCTTAAAACCATGATCTTAGACGATTTTTGCAGATAAACTTCGGGGGAGTTATGGATAAAATTAAAATTTTAACGCTGTTTGCGGCGGTCGCGCTGCTTGCGGGTTGTATGAAGGTAAAGTATTCGCAAGCCGAGCTGCATCCGGAAAATTCCGTGATGATGAGCTATGACGGGCAGACCGTCACCGAGTATAAAATTTCAGGCGGCGTGCTTTTAAAAGATGACGCAATCTTAGGAAGATATGAAGAGGAGGGCTCCAATCTCTATCTATTTACAGACGAAAGAGGAGTCGGCATGGCTAAGGATCAAATTTCGCAAATAGCTCTAAATAAATTTACGATCTACGTTTTTACGCCCAATAAAGAGCTACGAATCGCCGAGTATTCCGCGAGCGGCGGCGTTTGCAAGGCCTTTGCGGAGGGCAAATTCGTAAGCCTAAAAGAGCACTTTAGCGGCTACGCTTCCTCCGCGCCGCTTTATTCATACTCGTTTTCGGCTTCGGTGTCGCAAAGCGCTAGCGCAAACGTGATCTCACGCTACGAATACGTGAGCTCAAGCCTAAAAAATAGTAGGACGTTTTTGCAAAGCCCGCATGCGGCTCTAGGCAATACGGTCAAGCAGAGCATCGAGTGGCATCGGGACAGATTACGCGATATTTGTAAGTTAAAATTTTAAAACCAAACCAACACGAAAGGAAAAACATGGGATTTTTATCCAAAGACGAAGAGCCGCAGAAGCAGGGCGCCAAAAAGGCGGCGAAGCAACCGCCGATCTTGATGAAGCAAACGCAAGAGGTGATCACCAATATCGAGAAATATCTGGGCGCGCCGCTGCTTACTTACTTCAATTCGGGCGCAGGTAGCGTCTGCGGTAACGACGCGATCAGTATCAACGACCATCTCAAGGGCAAGCATTTTGAAAAGCTCTACCTTTACATCAAATCTGACGGCGGCAGCGGTATCGCATCGCTTAAGATCGTCTCGATCCTGCGCAACCACTGCGACGAGCTGATCGCGCTGGTGCCGGCAAACTGCGCTTCGGCGGCTACGATGATGGCGCTTGGGGCGAATAAAATTTTAATGGGGCCGCTAGGTTATCTCACGTCGGTCGATACTTCGCTGCGACACGAGCTTTCGCCGGTTACGAACACCAACGACCAGGCCAACGTCTCGATGGACGAGCTAAGCCGCGTGGTGAAGCTTTGGAAAAATAACGAACGCCCGAACGACGAGAACCCGTACAAGGAGCTTTATAAATATATCCATCCGCTCGTTTTCGGCGCCGTCGATCGCGCAAGCAGCCTGTCGCTTAAAATTTGCCGCGAAATTCTGCGCTACCACTTCGAAGATGAGCAAAAGATCGCCTTTATCAGCGACAAGCTAAACAGCGGCTATCCGTCGCACGACTATCCGATCTTATTCAGAGAGGCTAACGAGCTTGGGCTTCAGGTCGAGAAGATGGATACGCGCCTAAGCGAGATGCTTCAAATTTTAAACGAGCTCTACGCCGAGATGGGGCAGCGCACCTTTACCGATTTCGACGAGAACAACTACCACGACAACAACATCGCCAATATCATCGAAATTTTGGGATGCCAGATCTACTATCAGATCGACAAGGATTGGTTTTACCGCGAGGAGGAGAAGCGCTGGATCGTACTAAACGACGAGAGCTCGTGGCGCAAAAACGAACTCGACGGCAAAAATATCAAAAACAGCATCTATTATATTTAGTGCGGTTTTCGATCTCGTGCCGTTTTAAATTTGCGGCTTGTAAAATTTAAATCGGCGCATAAAATTTAAACGAGAAGCAGCGACAAACGGCGCTAATGGAGCTCGTGGGCGATGACGTAGCCGCGCTTATGGATGAGCTGGAAAATAGGATGTGCAAGTAAATTTAAAATTTTAAAAGTGGCAAAAGCAAGCGCCAATCTAGCTTGGCGATAAAAGCTGCGCCGCGAAATTTTAAATTTAGCCGGTTCACGCCGATTTTTTCGGCTAAATTTGCGCTGCGGTTTAAATTTACGTTTTGCGTCGCGGCTTTTAATTTAGCCTTTGCAAGCGGCGCAGAATTTTAAAATTTACGTCCGCGCGAGCAAAGCGGCGGCATTTGAGAAGCAAATTTAAAATTTGCGCGCGGTAAATGCGGTAAATTTAGTAAATTTCGCTTTGCCGATTCCGCGTCATAAATTAGGCAAAATTTTAAAATTTAAAGGATTTTTGCGATGAAATTTTTTATCTCGTCTCTGTTTTTGGCTCTGTCGCTGCTTGGCTGCGCGGGCAAAAACTCGCCCGAAACCGATAAAACCTACGTTCTTTCAAGCGAGCTTGGGGATACGAAATACGCTTTTTACGGCGGCAATCTCTACGAAAACGGCGCGATTTTAGGCCCTTACGAAACGCGAGGCGATGCGAAGCTTGCGATTTTAGGCGGCGGCGCAAATTTAGATAAAAACGCAAAGCTCATAAAACTATATTTTTTCGAGCGTAGATACGGCGCGATCTACGCCGTAAGCCACAAAAACGGGGTCTGCGCCGAGTACAATAGGGGAAATTTCGTAGATTTTCAAATTTTATTTAATATTTTTCAAAGCAAAGAGTGGTTTAATTATAGCGGCGGCATCTCTCGCGATAATGAGAAGCTAAAAGAGCTGGCTTCGGCGCGCATGGCGAAATTTAACGGCGCAAAGCTCGGCGCGGCAGATGAAAAGACGAGGCGCGAGTATCAAGAGGCTCGCCGCGAGGCGATTTTGTATTTTCAGCTTAACGCAAACGACATGCGCGAGCTGATTTTTAAAAAACTATGCGAATAAATCAAAAGGAGAAAAGATGAGAGCGTTAATCAGCGTCAGCGATAAAGAGGGCGTCGTAGAGTTTGCCAAAGGGCTTGAGCAGCTAGGATTTGAAATTTTAAGCACGGGCGGCACGCATAAACTGCTTTTGCAAAATGGCGTGAAAGCAGCGGAAGTGAGCGAATACTCGGGCTCGCCCGAGATGTTTGAGGGGCGGGTTAAAACCCTGCATCCCAAAATCCACGGCGGAATTTTGTATAAGAGAAACGACGCAAATCACGCAAGCCAAGCCGCGCAGCACGGCATCGGCGGCATCGATCTCGTGTGCGTAAATTTATATCCTTTTAAAGCGACCGTAGCCCGCACCGACGATTTTTCAGAGATCATCGAAAATATCGACATCGGCGGCCCCGCGATGGTGCGAAGCGCGGCTAAAAATTTTGCTAGCGTCTATGTCGTCACCAGCCCGCTTGATTACGACGCGGTTTTGCAAAATTTAAGCGGCGCGGACGAGAGCGAGAAACTGAAATTTAGGCAAAACTTGATGATTAAAGCTTATGAGCACACCGCAGCCTACGACGCGATGATCGCAAACTATATGAACGAGCGCTTTAACGGCGGCTTCGGCGCTAAAAAATTTATCACGGGCAGTAAGGTATTCGATACTCGCTACGGCGAAAATCCGCACCAAAAGGGCGCACTTTACGAGTTCGAGGACTTTTTTAGCAACCATTTTAAGAGCCTAAAGGGCGAGGCGAGCTTTAACAATATGACCGATATGCACGGCGCGCTGATGCTCGCTAGCAGCTTCGGGGAGGCGCCTGCGGTAGCGATCTGCAAGCACGCCAATCCATGCGGTTTTGCCGTGAAGGGAAGCCTGCTTGAAAGCTACACCGAGGCGCTAAAATGCGATCCCGTTTCGGCATACGGCGGCGTCGTGGCGATAAACGGCGTTTTGGACGAGGAGCTAGCGCATAAGATCAATGAAATTTTTGTCGAAGTTATCCTTGCCGCTCGCGTCACGCCCGCGGCGCTTGCGGTATTTGAAAAGAAAAAGCGTATTAAAATTTTCGAGCAGGGCGGGGAGTTTTTAATTCGCGAAAACGACAAGTATGATTTTAAATTCATTGACGGCGGCTTTGTGTATCAGCAGCGCGACTACGTGGGCGCGGGCGAGGTCGCAAATGCCCGCTGCGTCACCAAGCGCGCGGCGAGCGAGAGTGAACTGGATGATCTAAAAATTGCGTGGCAGATCGCCGCACTTACGAAGAGCAACTGCGTGGTTTACGTCAAAAATCGCGCGATGGTCGCGATCGGCATGGGTATGACGAGCCGCGTGGACGCCGCGCGTGCGGCAGTGGCAAAGGCTCGCGACGTGGGCGTCGATCTGCGCGGCTGCGCGCTTGCCAGCGAGGCGTTTTTCCCGTTTAAAGACAGCATCGAGATCGCCCATGCTGCGGGCGTCGCGACGGTCGTGCAGCCAGGCGGCAGCATCCGCGACGATGAGGTGATCGCAAGCGCCGACGAGTTTGGCATGGCGATGTATTTTACGGGAGTGCGCCACTTTTTGCACTAAATTTTGCTCGCCCGCGGTGAGGCGGATTTATTGTGATAGCTTTGTAACTTTTTATGCCGTTGCAAATCTTGAAAACCGCGCCGGAGCAGATCTCGTAACGCTAGCTTCATTGCGCGCGGTGTGGGTCTAATGCACGGTGCTTTGTTGCGCGCCAACGCGGTGCAGACCCGGCTGCCTCCACTACGCAGCCGTGCGCGATGTAAATTTGACTGCGCTCCGATACGCGGCGAGCGTGATGCTTCGGACTTACTTGCGCTTTACCATGACTGTGCGACGACGATTTAGCTGTGCGGTATATCGTTTTGTAACGGGCGCGGCGCGGATCCAATGCATGGTGCTTTGTTACGCGCCAACGCGGTGCGGACCTGGCTGCCTCTATTACAAGGCGCGCGATATAAATGGCTATACTCCGCTACGTGGCAGAGGCAGTGCGAATCCGACTGTTCGCGCTTCGTTATACTACTGCGCGGCGCGGGTTTAGCTGCGCGACATACCGCTTCGTAGCGGTGCGGCACAATCTAAATTAAATCATTCGCCGCCCCTGAATGGTCGCGAAATTTTATCTAGCGGCCACAGCGCGAAATTTAAAATTTAATCGTGCACGCAGCGTATGGGTTCGCGTCTCGTCGTCGTACAACGACACACAAATTTTATCTCGCAGCGCGAAAATTTCATGGCGCCCATTTTGCGTTGAAATTTCGGCGCCGTTTCGCAGTAGATACGGAGCGGAGTATAAATTTTTAAAGCGGTGCCTCGTCGCGATCGGTGTGCGCTCATAGATAAATTTTAATCGTGCGGCAAGCGGATGGACGCCGTGCCGCAACCGAGGCTGCGCGTAAAAATTTTAGCCGCGCGGTGGATAAGTGCCGTGCCGCGTTTGAAGCGGCGCGTGATAAAATTTTATATACGGCAAAGCAGCGGGCGCAGCGCAAAGCTTCCGTCTCGCGAGCAGTCCGTGCCCTCGCAAAACGGTGCCTGCGGTAGAATTCGGCCGCGTCGTAAAACTCGCAAAGGCGCTAAATCAGGCTCAAACCACGGTTGCGCGGCGGTAAAATTTTGATCCCCATGACGGTAGCAAAATCTAGCCGCGAGGCGCGACAATAAAATTTCGCGCCGCAATAGGGCGTATCAAAATCTCTAAAATCTCCACGTAAGCCGCGACGAATGGATAAATTTCACGCGAGCCGTAGCGCAGGCGAATGGACGGCGCAAGGATCTCGCTCGTAAAAGGGACAAATTTCATCGTAGCGCAAGGGCGATGAAATTCCAACCCTACAGCGGCAGCAAAATTTTAATTCCTGCCGCGACGATCAAATCCAACCGCTTGCCGCGTTAGCAAAATCGGCCCCCGCTGAAGCGGTAAAATTTTAATCTTGGCGGCGGCGGCGGTAAAATTTCAGCCCTCGTTATAGCATAGAATTTGAACCGCTTGCGAAGAGGTAAAATTCCGATGTTGCAGCGTGCTGCGAGGATAAGATAAAATTTTGATCTTGCGCCGCGGCGATAAAATTCTAATTCTGCGGCGACGGCGAGCCGAAAGCTCCGATCCCGCGGCGATAAAATTTGGGTAGCGATCCGCCGTAAGCGATAAAATTTCTCTCTTTCACTCTCGCTTCATTTAGAGATTGTAAAATTGCGCAAAATTTAAAACGAAAGGATCAAAATGAAAATTTTCAAA
>NZ_CALHHT010000455.1 GCF_938031315.1 uncultured Campylobacter sp. | reverse complement strand
TCGAAGGTATAAAGCGCCAGATTATCGATCAAATTATCCTCGTTTTTAACTAGCGCGGCGGAGCTCATATCCGCCATTTTGGTGGCGTTGATGTCGAAATTTGAGTTGATATAAAATTTGCCCTCTTTTAGGGTTATGTAGATGAAATCCTTCCTCTTGGGCATCGTATTAAAGGCTATGCTTAGCTCGCCGATCTCGATACTTTCGCCCGCTTGCAGCGCTATGTTTTGATTGCCTATGGCGTTTGAAAACAAAAACTCGACCCTCGCAGGCGCCTTGCCGCTCGGATCTTCGATCCATTTAAGCTCGCCGTGTTCTACAAGCTCTTTAAATTTCAGATTCGCGTTCTTGCCCTCGACGTCTAAGTTTAGATCAAAATCCATCCGTCCCGCGCCGTTTAAAATTTTATTATTATCTGCGGTTATAAACTCGCCGTCTTTGCCTAGAGTTATGAGCTGGACGAACTCCTCTTTGGTGCTTACGATGGAGCTTTCGGCGTTTTCTCTTATGTGCATATTGCCCTCAAAGCCGAAATACCTCGTCAAAATCGCACCCGCTAGCATAAACAAAAAGCTTGCGTGAAAGATCAGCGCAGGTAGCGTGCGAAGCTTTATCATGCGGTAGCGGTAGATATTGTAGGCTAAATTTATTCCCAAAAGCACCATCAGTGCCCCAAACCAAGGCGAGGCATAAACCATCGCCCAAGCTACCTCCGTGCTGTAAGCGGTCTCAACGAAGGTGGCGATCGCACAGGCTAGAGCAAGAAGCAGTAGCATAACCGACGCGCACTCCATACTTAAAAATGTTTTCATCAATTTCCTTTAAATTTTTACGAGGGTTTAAAAAACGCGAGATTTTAGCAGAATTTGCTTAATTTCATTTTACGTTTGCGCCGCTTGCGTTTTCGTCGTAGCCAAACTCGCACACCTCGCCTACGGCCTGGCGGCACGGGATTGCAGAGACCGAATTATTAGGCGAGCCGTCGATGATTTTATCCGAGTAGATAAGATAGATCAGCGCGCTTTGCTTCTCGTCAAACATCCGTACGACGTGGGTTTTCTTAAAGATTAGCGAGCTGCGCTTTTCAAAAATATCCTCTTTTTTGAGCTTTTCTTTGATTAAAATTTTAGGCGCGGTCTGTACGCAGGAGACGGAAGCTTCGGAGCGATCCTCCTCTACGCCGATGATCTCTTTGGCGCCGCCTTTTTTGGCGTATGAGACGTAGCAGGTAACGCCCTGCACTTTTGGGTCTTTTACGGCGATGATCTCGATGCGATCGTCCTTGCCGAAGAGCCTAAAGGAGGTATCTACGCTATCTATCGTCTCGTAGTCTTTGGCGCAAGCAAGCGCCGCCAGCGCCAGCACAAGTAAAAATTTTTTCATAAACGACCTTTGGAATTTTGGGCGAGATTTTAACATTTATAATATAAATTTTAAGCAAGTTTTTATAAAATGGCTCGGTTAAATTTGAAAGGAACTAAATGATCGAAAATATCTTTAGGGAGTACGACATACGCGGCATCGTGGGCGAGGAGCTAAACGAGCGCAGCGTAAAGGCGATCGGCTTCGC
>NZ_CALHHT010000454.1 GCF_938031315.1 uncultured Campylobacter sp. | reverse complement strand
TTAGCACCGCTCGGCCTGCAAAAATATCCGCAGTGATAAAATTTAAGGCGATGA
This sequence comes from uncultured Campylobacter sp., assembly GCF_938031315.1. GTDB lineage: Bacteria > Campylobacterota > Campylobacteria > Campylobacterales > Campylobacteraceae > Campylobacter_B. The sequence continues at coordinate 1,245 of NZ_CALHHT010000454.1, read as the reverse complement.
AATTTAAAAGGAGAGCGGATGAATTTGCAAATTTTACGGCAAGCTCGGCATTTACGTGTCGCAAGACGGCACGCGCGACTTTTGATCGTATTTAGCTCTTGAGTGCGCGCGAAAAAGGACGATTAGTTTCGTAATATAACTCTTACGCTGCCGCAATTAGCCTTGGCGCTTCGGCATTGACCTAATTTAGGTATCGCGATCGGCTATAGCGTCGCAACCGACGCCGCTACGTAAGCGGCGAAGCACAAAAAGATGGCTTATAAAGCACGATATCGCATATGTTTTGTAAAATTTAAGCAAACTGCGAAGCGTAACAAGACGGCCGGTTACGGCAAATTTATCAGCTCCATTTTATTTTCCAGCGTTTTTGGGATCAATAAAACCTTGCTGTCGCTTGAGATGTCCGCGGGCCTTTGCATCGCGCCGAGATCTAGCTTGAGCACGCGTCCGTCCGTACCGTTGCGCCAAATTTTACCGCTTAAAAGATCCTCGCCCCAGTCGCTAATTAAAATTTCGCCGTTTTTTCCGCGCGCTATGCCGTAGAAAACCCCCTTCATATCGGCAAAGATCGAAATTTCGCGGGATTTCAAATCCATGCTTAGCACGCGCCCCGGGACCTTTCCACTAAGATCAAATGTAGTGATCAGAAGCTTATCGCCTTTAGCCAAAAGTCCGTTTGGGCTACCTAGCGATGGATCGATGCGTGCAAACTCATCCGCGGTGCGCGAGAGCAGGTCGATGCGCCAGATCGTCCCACGCGCGGGATCGCTTGCGAGCAAAACCTCGCTACCGAGCGCCACGACGTCGTTTAAGGCCTGCGCTCCCCCGATTTTTAGATTGAAAACCTCCTGGCCTTTGGCAAAACCCCTGATAGTATCGATATCGCAGACATAAAGCACGTCCGCGATCTGCGCCATTCCGCCCGGATTTACCAGATCGTCTATAAAATTTGTCTCAACGACACCCGAGTTTTTTACTATGCGGCTGATGAAGCCGTCGCGCTCTTGTGGATCTTCACTACTGCCGCGATTTGCGATATAAAAAGCGTCATCGGTAATGAGCGAACCACTAGGTGCGCTAAATCCGTCGATCTCTAGGCCAAAAAGCGCGCCTGCCAAGGCACACGAAAGTAGAATTTTTTTCATAATCTCTCCTTGATCTCGCCAAAATTTTAAGAATTTTAAAATTTTAAGGGAAGCGACGAGTGCCGGGTTAAAATTTTAAAATTCGCAGCGAGCTTTAAGA
>NZ_CALHHT010000453.1 GCF_938031315.1 uncultured Campylobacter sp. | reverse complement strand
TTTGCGCGGCTAAATTTAAATCATCGAGTAAGCTCGGGCGTTAATATGGCGATGCTGCAGCGCTTTATGAGCGCGGATGAGCGAGAGCGGCGAGAGTTTAAAAGGTGGCTGATAGATGGATTATAAAAACGAATTTGAAGGTATCGTTAAGGCGGTAAAAAGCGAGATGCAGGCGCAAAAAAACGCGCAAAAACTCGCTTTACAAGGCGAGGAGAGCTTTGCGCAAGACTCAGGCGCGGATAGTTTGGAAAATTTACAAAGCTCCGCTGCGCAGGATGGCGATTATTCAAGCGGCAATGATTCTTTAAATTTTACTTCGTCGCGCGATGATAAAGACGCGCTAGACGGGCAAAATTTTAACTCGCAAGACGCGCAGAGCGAGCATTTACGCGGCTCGGGCGATAAATTTTTACGTGCCGCGGGCGGCAGCGCAGATGACGGGCGCTTGGACGCAGGCGACGCGGCTGGCGGAAATTTTAAGACATATGCCGATGCCGCGAGCGAAATTTACGACCGTTTAGGCAGTGAGATCGACGCGCAGGATTTTGTGCATGATCTGCCTTTAAATTTTATCAAAAGCTCGCCCTTAAATTCTAGCTTCGATTCCAAGCAAGAAGAGATTTCCGCGCAAAATTTCGCGGGATTTAAGGAGCTTGGCGAATCGGGATATGAAAGCTTCGATGATGATTTTAAGGAATTCGGCGAGATGCGAAGCTCTAAAAACTATAACGCGCAGGATTTTAAATTTAGTGCCCCGGACGCTTTTCCAAGCGCGCGAGATTCCGCTTCCGCGCGAAATTTCAGCACCTCTAAAAACGCTACCGACGATTCTAAAACCGAAAATAAAATTTCAAGCGAGGCTGAGTTTTTAAACGCGCTAAAAGAGCGCATTTTGGTGCTTTTTGAGGGGCTGAACGCTTTTGATCAGGGCGATATCGAGGCGCGCGTGGAGCTAAATTTAAAATTTATGGAATTTTTACTTGCGAGTATCGACGACAGACTTGAGCATCTATCAAAACGATGATTTTAGGGCGCTTCTAAACTATCTTAACCGCTTTAGCTCGCGCATCTATTTGGTGGGCGGCTTCGTGCGCGATCTGTTTTTAGGCGGCATTAGCGGCGAAAGCGCGGATCTGGATATCGAGCTTTACGACGTTAGCCCGCAAAAATTCGACGAAATCATGCGGAGCTTCGGCGCACAGGGCGTCGGCAAAAGCTACTTCGTCTA
>NZ_CALHHT010000452.1 GCF_938031315.1 uncultured Campylobacter sp. | reverse complement strand
CAATAAGAATATAACGCTAATACTTCTCATTTCAGCTCCTCTACAGTTCTTTTTAAAAGAGCCTTGCCCTTTATTATCGGATTGCATTCTTTATCTTTTAAACAGCTCTTTAATTCCTCATTCATTCTACAAAAAAGCTCACTATTCTTCAGCTTGCTATCGCATACTTTTTCAAAACTCCTAATTGCCCTTTGTATATTGCCGTTAAATTCTATATCTTCCCAACCTAGCCCCATGCAATATTCGATAAGGTTAGCATCGCACAGCTTAATCAGATATTTCATAGCTTCCTCTTCTCTAAACAAAGATTGTAAAAAATCACTCTGTATAGTACATGAGCGCATATCGCCGTTCTCGCACTCTTTAGATAAAATTTCAACGAGTTTATTGCACGAACTATATTTTCCGTCACCGTAATCGCAGGATTTAAAAAGCGTCCTTTGCTCTTCGTTATTAAAATCCTCTAACTTTATCAAGCTTGTCAAATGCGATTTTGCTGCAGCAGGAATCGCTACAAATACCGCTATAAACGCAAGTAGCGAAATTTTAAGATAGAATTTTTTCATTAGCACTCCTTATTTTAAGCGGAGATTATATTTAAAAATTTTTAGCTGCTTCTTAAAAAATTTAAGAGGCGCGGCAGTGCGATAAGTGCGCCGTAATCCCGTCCGCCGCCTGCGCTTAGATTAAATTTTAAAATTCCGCCGTCCGTTGCACACAAAAATTCTATAATCTGCCGCCAAATTTTACTCGCAACCGATTTAAATCGCACAGGTGCAGCAAGGCAAGCAAAGCGGAATAGAATTTTATAAAATTCCTCGCTCGCGGCGCTGTTTATTGCACACCCACTACGCTATTTGTCTTGTGCGCCTATTTTTGCCGCTAGTTTCGCTACTGCTTCGTACCTACCGAGCCGCCCATTTTGATGCATGGCACCCGCCGCCCACACTTAGATGAAATTTTAAAATTTCGCCGCCCGCCACGCACAAAAGCTCCGTAATCCGCCGTAGAATTTCGCTCGCAACGGGTCTAAGTTGCGCAGGCATAATCCGCCGCCCTACTTCCCGTCTAAATTTAAAATTTCACTCGAAATTTCATCTATCGTCGCGTTGAAATCCTCCGCCAGCGCGCGCTTTAGCTCCTCTTTCGCCGCCATCATATCGCGCACGATCGCAGCTTCAAACTCCTCTCGGTTCAGCGCCTCGTCGCCCTTGGCAAACGCAAAATCCAGCCCAAACCACGTAGCCACGGCAAACGCAGGCACGCACACCACCGCGCCCGGGCCACACACGAGCCCCGCACTACCGCTGGTCGCGCTGGCGCCTGCCTTGGTAAGGGTCTTCGCGCCCGTTTTAGCCGCAGTTTTAGCGAGGCTCTTGCTTATCAGCTTTGCGCCCAGCACGCCGCCCAGCGCCCCTAGCCCCGTCCCGCTCGCGCGATACGCCTTGCTTTTTAGGCTGAAGCTCTGCGTGACGTTAAGATCAACTTTCGCGCCGTATTTTTTGAGCGTAAAATTTAGCGAACTCTCATAATTCTTGACGTTTGCCGCAGCGATTTTAGCGATATTCTCGCCAAAATCTTTCGGGAAGCTTTCGCTTACGAAGCCCGCAAATTTCTCATTCAGATACGCCCCCGCGTCATCGTCCCACACGCCGTGCCACAGCATCAGATAATCGCTCAGAAACGAGTAATTGAAATCCGCCATTTTCTGCGCGCTAAGCCTCGCGCCCTCGTCGTAAACGGCGTCGATGTAGCTATTTAGCGCGGATGCGGCGTTTGCTTCCGCGGCGAAGCGCGTGGCGTTTAGCTCGCCTCTTAGAACGTCCGCCTCGCGCGCGCTTAAGATCAGCCGCTCGCCGCTTTGCAGCACGATCTGCACGCCAGTCTCGACCGCGCTTTTAGGATGTGCGTCCTCCGCTCCGCTGCCTGCCGTGCGCGTCTGCGCGGCACAGATCAAACACAGCGTGACGTAGGCAAGCGCGAAGATCGTGCCGCTAAAGCGCCCTATTTTGGGCGCGGACGTGGCTCGCAGCATAAAAAGCACGAATGCGCAAAGATGCAAGATCGCGCAGTAAAAGAGGAAATCTCCCGCGCAGATCAGAAACAAAAGAGCGATTTTTAGCGCGCTAGGGCTCTGCGACAGCGCCAGCTCAAACAGCGCGTTTTTGTAAAATTTCAAAGCGTAAATTTCATTTAGCAGAGCGGATTTGAAGTGCGCTTGCGGCGCGGTAGATTTTAGAATTTCAAAAATTTCGACTACCGATGCAGGGCTGGTCGCGGATTTTTCAGCGGAACTGCCGGCGACCATACTCGGTGCGGCAGGATTTTGGGCTAAATTTTGCACTGCGGCTGAGCTTGCCGTAGAATTTTTAGCGTTGATTTGCAGCGCAGCGGCGGTATTTGCCTTATAATTTGTAGCCGAGGCGTACACCGCTCTGACGGAGCCCTCTCTAAAATTTGCAGGCAAAGCGGTAGGTTTTTTGGCGGTGTCCGGTGCGGGCTTGGCGGCATTGCTCGTCTCGGAATTTCCGACAATTATAGCGGCGTTGCTCGCTGCGGAATTCGTAGCGGATTTGGCGGCATTATCTGTTGCAAAATTTCCGACGGGCGCGGAAGCGTTGTTTGTCGCGAAATTTCCCATGGATGCGGCGGTGCGGGCGGGCGAAGTAAAATTTATCGCGGAATTTAAAGAGTGTGCGGCAGCATCTGCGCCGTCCGCAAGCCGCAAATAGGCTAAATTTATAGCGAAATTTACCGCTACGGCAAGCGCGGCGAGCAGCAAAATGCTAAGTTTGAGCGATAAAATTCTAGGATTTTTAATCTCTTTTAGGCTGAGCTTAAGCACCGCCAGGCGCATCAGAGCAAGAGCTGCAGGCAGTGCCGCGAGCGTCACGAATAGCTCCGCGCCGCGCAGATCTGCTAGGCCTAGCGCCAAAGTGGCACTTAAGAGGATCGCGCCCGCGAAGGCTAAAACCCCGCTTATCAGCCTGCCTCTAAAAATTTTAATCAAAGTCCCGCCGCTGCGAAATAGAGCCGCGTTGGCGCGCTGCTTCGCCTCATAAAAAAAGCTAAATAGCACCCGAAATAGCGCGTAAGCCCAAAACGCCGCCAGCGCGCAAAAGCCCGCGTCACTGAAATCCTGCGCGTAAAGCGCGAAGCAAAAAACGCTAACGATCAGCGCTAGCCTAAGCGCTATTTCACAGATCCAGCGGCGCGTCGTCGTCATCGAGCCTGTTTGCCTCATTGATCTTTGGAATGCCCATCTCTTCGATATTTAAAGGCGGCGCGGGTTTAAATTTCGCCTCATCCTCTTGCACTTCAAAAGGCGGCTCATCGCCATCGCCGCTTTCAAAATACGCAGCGTTCTCTTGCTGTGCGTTATTTACACCTTGCGATGCGCCCTCTGCACCTTGCGATGCGCCTTTTGCGCCCGGAGATATGTCTTTTACGCCTTGCGGAGTGCCCGCTAAATTTTTATGCGCATCTATTTCAGGTGCGATACCGCTCGCTATTACATCATCTAAATTTTGATCCTTAAATTCTTGCTTTTGCGGTGCGTCCTGCGCCGCGCGCTGTGCCTCTACCAAACCATGCTCTGTGCTAAGCTTAGACTCGCCGTCTATCTCCTCGCCATCTTGCCCG
>NZ_CALHHT010000451.1 GCF_938031315.1 uncultured Campylobacter sp. | reverse complement strand
ATAATTTGCGAGCGCTTAGCAGTGCCCGCATCGTCGATATTTACGGCTCCAGCGAAACGGGCGTGATCGCTTGCAACGAAGGCGCGGGGCTTAAAAAATTCGCTCCCGTAAGCGTGCAGATCCGCACGGATATCGATAGCAGCGCGGCAAAACGCAATGGGGCATTACCCGCTACTGCCGATCCTGCGGCAAGCTCTTGCGGCGAAAATTCTATGGTAAAGCCTAAAACGCGCTGTGTGGGCGAGCAAAATACAGACGGGCAAAATACAGACGGACAAGACACAAACCGCTCGGGCGAGCAGGCGTCTAAATTTAATGCAGACGTTAGCGATAAAACCGCAGCCAGCCAGGAAAACAGCTCCACACCGTGCTCTGCGACACAACACGACGATAAATTTACGCAAGCGAGTGGGCTTTGCGATAAATTTGGGGCAAAGCAGCCCGCCGACAAATTTTCGCAAACGGGCGAGTTTACGATCAGCTCTCCTTGGTGCGAGCGCTTCGAAAGCCGCGATTTCGGATATGTGCGCGCAGATGAGATCACGCTTTTGGGGCGCGGCGACCGCACCGTCAAAATCAACGAAAACCGCGTGAGCCTCGATCTGCTCGAAGCCAAGCTTCGCTCGCATGAATTTATCGGCGAATGCAGGATCGATCTGCACCCGCAGCGCGACCGCGCCGTAGCTCTTATCAAGCTTAGCAGCCGCGGCGAGCAGGCGTTTCGCGCAGGCGGCAAAAAGGGCGTCACGGATGAGCTGAAGGCCTTTTTGAAGCCTGAATTCGGCGCGATTTTGCGCTACTTCAAAATCGCGAGCAAGCTGCCTTTTAACGAGCAGGGAAAGCTAAGCAAAAAGGACTTTTTAAGCGCCCTGCAGCGCTACGAGGTGCCGGTTTTTGAGCGGAGCGCGGAGAATGAGTTTCGCGCGAAGGTGCGTGCAAGCGACTTTTATTTCGACGGACATTTTGCACGATTTGCGCTGGTGCCCGCGTTTATGCAGCTTCGCTTCGTATTGATCTGCGCAAAAGCCCTTGGCTACGAGCTGGACGGCACGCAAAAGATAGAAAATTTAAAATTTAAAAATTTCATCCGCCCGGGCGATGAAATTTCGATCAAAATCACCGAGGCAAGCGGCAAACTCCGCTTTGAAATTTCAAACGACAAGGTCTGCGCCAGTGGAAGAATTTGCCTTTAAGCCCGCGTTTTTACTGCCCTACTTCAACCACCCCGCGCGCATCGCCGAGCTCGTGCACGCCCTGGCGCCCATCGCGCCCGTGCTGATCGTGGACGACGGCAGCGACGAAGCGAGCAAAAGCGCGCTAAAGGGGCTTGCGGCTCAAATTTACACCCGCGCGCAAAACGGCGGCAAAGGCGCTGCCGTGTGCGACGGGCTGGCGTGGGCGAAGGAGCTTGGATTTACGCACGCCTTTCAGATCGACGCAGACTTTCAGCACGACGTAAGCAGATGCGAGGAGTTTTTGGCGCTTGCGGCGCAACAGCCCGCCGCGCTGATCTGCGCCGCGCCAGTGTATGACGAAAGCGCGCCCAAATCCCGCCTGCACGGACGTAAGATAATGAATTTTTGGTGCGTGATAAATACCCTCTCGCACCGCATAAAAGACGCGATGTGCGGCTTTAGAATTTACCCGCTAGAGGGGATCGTGCCGCTTCTGTCCCGCACGAAAAGCCGCAGGATGGGCTTTGATGCCGAAATTTTAATCCTGGCCGTGCGCGCGGGGCTAGAGATAAAATGGCTCGATCTGGCGGTGCGCTACGAAGCGGGCGGAGTGAGCCACTTCGCGCCGTTTCGAGATAATTTTGGAATTTCGCTGATGCACGCGAGGCTATTTTGCGGGCTTCCGCTTTGGCTTGCAAAAAGGGCGCTAAAACGCGCCTGCGATAAATTTAAAAAGCGCGGCTTGCAGGATGTTTCGCAGCGGCGCGCAGACGAAATTTTGCAAGGGCTAGCGGGGCAAAACCTTTGCAGCGGCGCGCGGCGCGATGGTTGTAAAGATACGAAAGAGCAGATGGACGGCGGCACAAACGAAAAAGCTGGTACCGAAAAATGCGGCGACAACGCCGCAGCGCAAAGCTCACAGGCGGAAAATTCAGCGCAAAGCTCGCTCGTAAAAGCATCGCAGCAGAGCGCCGCCGCAAAGGACGGGCGCGATGGCTAAACACTGGAGCGAAAACAACGAAAAGGCGGGCGCGGCGCTTTTAAATTTAGCCCGCTTCATCACGCTTCACACGCCTGATTTTTGCATGCGAGGCACCGCGCTTTGCATCTCGGCGATCTATTTTGCGCTGCTTAAAAATGAGCGACGCGCGATCAGGGAGTTTTTGCGGCGCGCGCTCGATCGCGAACCCAAGCTCCGCGAAATTTACGCGAATTTTTATAAATTTTCCCTCAGTCTGTGCGAAAAAATCGCGGTTTGGAACGGCAAGATCGCGCTGGATCAAATTCGCGTGCAAAGCGGCATGAAGGAGCTTTTAAGCGACGGAACGGGTAAAATTTTAATCACTTCGCACTTCGGCAACACCGAGATCGCGCGCGCCCTTTCGGCAAGCACGGCGGGGATAAAAATTAACGTGCTGATCTTTCGCAAACACAGCGAAAATTTTATGAAATTTATCGAAAAAATGGGCGGCGGCGTGAAAATTCTCTACGTCGGCGAGCTCGGCATCGGCGAGATGCTGCAAATCAAAGAGCTGCTGCAAAACGGCGAGCACATCGCGATAATGGGCGATCGCATGCCGGTGGGCTCAGATAAATTTCAAAGCGAGGATTTTTTAGGGCGCAGCGCGAACTTCCCGATCGGCGGCTATCTGCTCGCCAAAATTTTGGACGCGCCACTATTTAGCCTATGGTGCTACGAGGGGCGCAGCGGCCACGAGCTTCGGCTACAACCGCTGCCTGCGCCGCTAAAAAGCCGCGATAAGGCGCGATCTGTAGCGGCGCCGCTTAAAAGCTACGTGCAGCAACTGGAGCTTTATGCCAAAGAATTTCCTTCTCAATGGTATAATTTCTTTGATTTTTGGGCGCAAGGGAAGGACGCGAGCGATACAAAGCACGACGGCGCGCAAAATTTCGGCGAGACGAGCATGGATACTGCGTCAAATTTAAATGGCGCAGCGGATTTAAAAGATACGGCAAGTCCAAACGCCGCGCCGAATTTGAAAAGTACGGCGGACTCGGATACTGCGCTAAATTTAGATAATTCAAATTTAGCCGCCGCAAAATCCGCCTCGCAAGACGAAAAATTTCATAGCGGAGAGAGGAATGAAAGAGTATAAATTTCGCGCCAGATTTTACGACGCCGATCCAATGGGCGTGATGTGGCACGGCAACTACGTAAAGCTCTGCGAGGACGCTAGATGCGAGTTTTGGCGCGACGCGGGCTATACATATATGCAGATGAGAGATGATGGATTTATATATCCCATTATCAAAATGGAGTTTAAATTTATCGCGCCGATACTTTTTGACGACGAGGTTGCGGTGAGCATCGAGCTGCTTGAATGCGACACGATTATAAAATTCTCCTACCGCATCAAAAGCCCGTCGGGCGTACTCCTAGCCAAGGCAACCACATCGCAAGCCGCGGTGGAGCTTGATTCCAAAAGGACGCTGTATGAGATACCGCCGCAGTTAAGGGCGTGCGCGGATAAAATTTTAGCAAAGAAAAATCCCGCGGGTAAAATTTCAGCGGCAGATAAAATTTCATCGGCAAGCAAAGCCGCGCCCGAGCGAAACCGCCCTAAAAACGCCGCAGCGAATGAAATTTTAACCGGCGATAGCGAGCAGTGAAATTTTAGCGAGTATAAAATTAAAGGACTACGATGAAAATTTTAGCTTTATTTTTAGCGATTTTGGGACTTGCGAGCGCGCTTGAAGTAAGCGATCTGGCGCTTAAGACCGACAATATCGGCGGCAAATTTAGCGAAACGCTCAGCATCGAGGGCTTTGCCGAGCCCGTGCGAAGCAGCGGCGAGTTTAGGATCAAGGGCGGCGAGCTGTTTTGGACGACGCTAGAGCCGGTGCGAAGCGAGCTAAAAATCGGCGCAGACGGCGTTTTTGAGCGCAGCGGCGAGACGTGGGTCAAAAGCGCCGATTCGCTTTTTGATAAGGACACCTTCTTGGCGATCTCGCGCCTGGACGTAGCGCGACTTAGCAAAAATTTCTCGATCGCGCTAAGCGGCAGCAAAGATGCGTGGCGCGCCGAGCTAAGCCCCAAAGGGATGCTGCAAAATATCTTTAAAAATATCGTGATCGAGGGCGGCGCCTATGTCAGGGTGCTGCGGATCAGTAGCGCTAACGGCGACGTGAGCGAAAACGTATTTTCGGGCGTCGTGAGCTTAAATGAGTAAGGGCGCGGTTTTAGCGGTATTCGGCGCGGTTTTCATCGCGCTTTGCGCCTTTATAGCGCTAAATTTAAACCGCGTAAATTCCGATTTTTACGAGCTAAGCGGCATCGAAATTTCGGGCGAGCAGAAACAGAGCGTCGAGGATTTCAACCGCGAGATTGCGCGGCAAATCATCGTCGCAAGCGCGGAGAAGGCGAGCTTTGACGCGTTCATTGCAGATATGCAAAAAAGCGGGCTTTTTGAAAGCATAATCTACGAAGTCAAGGACGCGAGAGTGTATCAGAGCGAGCTTGCGCGCTTTGCGCCCGCGATGCTAGACGATGCGAGCGTAGAGCTTTTAAAAAGCGATCCGCAGGCTTTTTTTGAGCGTAGCGCGCGTGAGCTTTACTCAAAATTTCGCCCGCTTGGCCTCTCGCAGGATTTTTTCTCACTCAGCCTTCACTCGCGCCTCGGCGCTCGCGGCGCGATTAAGCTCGATCCTGCGCAAAACCGCTTCATCGCGATCATTGACGGCGCGCCGCACTACCTCGCTACGGCCAAACTCGCTCCGAAAGCAAACGACGACGCGCTTAGCGCGCTGGTGCACAAGGCGCAAAAGAGCAAAATTTTAATCTCAGGCACCGCCCTTTTTAGCGCATTGGGCAAAAGCGCGGGCGTGCGCGAGAGCTCCATAGCGGGCGCCGTATCGCTTAGCCTGTGCGCGGCGCTGCTGCTGGCGGCATTTTCGCGCGCACGGATCTTCTGCCTGCTGCTGCCCGCACTTTTCGGGCTTGCCTGCGGCGTAGCAGCTACGATGGCGATCCGCGGCTCGATCCACATCCTAAGCGCCGTGGTTTCGACGAGCCTAATCGGGCTGATGCTGGATTACGCGGTGCACTGGCTCGGCGCAAACATCTCGCGCCGCATCGAAGCTCGCTCGATAAAAAGCATGCGAAACATCCTGCTTCTAGGGTTTTTCATCACCGCGGGAGGCTACTTCGTATTTTTATTCAGCCCGTTTTTTCTGCTCAAAGAGATCGCGATCTTTGCCATAGCCGCACTTGCGGGGGCGTTTTGTTTTAGCTACTTCGCCCTGCCGCTACTTCTTGAAGGGGCGGAATTTTGCCCCGCCCCGGTCTTTGCAAAAGCTCTTGAACTCTACGCAAAGGCTCTTTGCAAGGTAAACCTAAGCCTAAAAGCGCTCATTCTAGTTTGCGCGGCGCTGCTTGCGTTTTTGTATTTTAAAATGGAGCTTAAGGACGACGTCAGCGAATACGCGAGCTTGGATAAAAACCTAATCGCGATGAGCGCCAAGCTCGCAAGCATCGGAGGCTCCAGCTTCGATCTGATCGTGGGCAACAACGCGAGCGCGGTAGCCAAAGAGGCCGTGGCGCGCGGTCTTGCAGACTCATACACCGGCGCGCCGATTTTGGATCCCGCTACGCAGAGCTTTATCAAGCAGTCCTTTGCAAACTACGATAAAAGCGCATTTTTAAATCTCGGGCTTAGTCGCGAGCTCGTGGACGCAAACTTTGCCAAGATCGCAGATGCGCCTATTTTAAGCTACGAGCAGGCGAGAAGCTCCGTTCTTTTTGCCGCGATGCCGAGCATCGATCCGCATATCGCTTTTTTGCGCGGCGTGCGCGATAAAGCTGCCGTAAGCGAGCTTGCCGCGCAGATGGGCGCGCTGCATCTAAACATGCGAAGCGCCATAAGCGAGGCGTTTTCGCAGATCAAAATCAACGCCTTGTATCTAAAATGTGCCGCATACGCCCTCGCGCTCGCACTGCTGTGGGCGTTTTTCGGCGCGCGGACGGCGTGGCTGATCGTCATCTGCGTTTTTGCGACAAATTTGGCCGTGCTCGCCCTGCTTAGCGCATTCGGCGTGAGCGTGAATATTTTTGCGATCTTTGCGCTGATCCTCTCTGGCGCCGTGGGGATTGACTATATGATCTTTGCAAACAACGATAAGATGGCGCTTAGCGATAAAATTTTCGGCATCACGCTCGCGTCTCTTACCAGCATAATCTCCTTTTTCACGCTCGCTTTCAGCTCCACTAAAGCCGTGACGCTGTTTGGGCTCTGCGTCAGCCTAAATATCGCGCTAGCGGCGATCTTGGCGCAAATTTTAGCGGCGAGCAAGAAAAGCTAATCAAGCGGGAGCCGAAAGTACTAAATAGACGCTATTTGCGTCGCTTGCAGATAAAATTTATGAAAAAGTGTGCCGTAAATTTACGTAGCCGCGACGAATGAAAATTTAGCCTAGCGCGCCGCGAGATAAAATTTAACTAATCGAAGCGCGAGATGAAATTTCGACCAAGCAAGCTGCGAACCGAAATTTAAAAAACAAGGTTGCGGGATAAATTTTAAAAGTTGATCTTTGGCGCAGCGTCTCGAAGCATGCTATTAAATTTGAACCTATGTAGTGCATTTTTAAATTTAAACCCTTACGGCGCGTTATTAAATTTAAATCTGCGCGCCGGTTCGCCCTACTCGCCGTTTTTCCCCGCTTTTATCATCTTTATAAATTCCTTTGCGAGCTTGGATGGTTTTTTATACACGACCGAAAACGACACGTCCAAAAGCGGCTCATACGCGACGTCAAAGAGCGTGATGTAGTCTTTTTGCGTCTCAAAAATGTACCGCGCGAAGCTGAAGCTGACGCAAAGCCCCGCCGCGACCATCGCGTTAGCCACGTACAGATAGGAGGTGTCGCAGAAAATTTGAGGCGTAAAGCCCGCGTTTTCGAATATTTTTTTAAAGTTCGACTCGCTTTTTAAAATTTTACTGCTGATTGCAAATTTATCGGATTTGAACTCGCTAAGTGCGATTTTAGGGTATTTCTCGGTAGAATTTATACTCGCTCGCGAAACGGCAGGATGAGAGGAGCAGACGCTTAGAAGCAGCCTGCGCTTTTTTATAAACTCGCACTCAAGCCCCTCTGCAGCAAGCTCGCCAAAGTGCGCGGCATAGATGACATCAAGCTCGCCGCTTTTTAGCATCTCGATGAGCGCGGGTTCGGAGTGAGCGTGCACAACCCTAATGTCGGCTTTGGAAAACCTGCTATAAAACATCGCGATGATCTTTTCGATAAATTTAAAGCTGGTCGAGGTCGCGCCGATTACGAGCTTACCCGTCTTGATCGACGAAAGTCCGCGTATTTCGTTATTTAGCTCCTTATTGAGCCTAAGCATATTTTTCGCTCTGGCGATGTAAATTTCGCCCGCGTATGTAAGCTCAAGGCCGTTTTTTCTATCAAAAATTTCGATCCCGAGCTCCTTTTCTAAAAGCATAATGCTCTTTGAAAGCGACGGCTGCGCGATTCCAAGCTCGCTCGCCGCTTTTGTAAAGCTTTTAAGCTCCGAAATTTTTACCGCAAATTCCATATGTCGCAGGCTCATTTTTTGCCCCTTCGGTTGAAATTTTATAGCCTTTAGCTATTAAATTATATACCAAATAACATTTGACTTACATAAAGATTTAATATAAAATTACAATATTAATCTTTAAGATTAAGGGATTTCAAAGTAAAGGAGCAATATGCAGAGACGCGACATACTGAAAATGGGTATGGTAGGAGCCGGTGCACTCGCACTCGGCGCGGTAAATGCGCAAGCAAGCGCAGTGGACGCAAAGGACGTCAAATTTGACGAAGAGTGGGATGTCATCATCATCGGTAGCGGTTTTGCGGGACTTGCGGCGGGCTTAAAAGCAGCCGAAAAGGGCAACAAAGTCTTGATTCTCGAAAAGATGGGCCGTATCGGCGGAAACTCCGTCATCAACGGCGGCGGTATGAGCGTGCCGATGAACCCCGTGCAGGAAAAAACGGGTATCAAAGACAGCAAAGAGCTATTTATGAACGACTGCTTAAAGGCAGGCCTTGGCATCAACCACCCTGAGCTTTTAAGCACCCTAGCCGATCGCGGCTTGGACGCGTTTAAATTCCTCGTCGATAGCGGCG
>NZ_CALHHT010000450.1 GCF_938031315.1 uncultured Campylobacter sp. | reverse complement strand
CTCACAAATTAGCAGGGCGCATTACGGCTGATTTTGCATCGACTAAATTTACGCCGGGCGGAATTTTCGCAGAAGCGTAATTTAGACAAAACGTAAAAAATTTAATCAGCGGTGCAATCTCTGGGCAGCCGTCCAAAATTTAAACGAGCAATACGATTAGCGAAAAATAAAGCGCCTGCCGCAATAAATTTGAGACAAAAGCGCCTTGACGTGTCAAAAATTTATAAAATTTGACCGCGTTTCGCATCGCAGCCTCTAGCTTTTAGTGCCAAACCTGCATAGCGGTAAAATTTAATCGGCGGCGCCCGCGATGATGAAATTTAAAGCAGATCTACAAGGACGAAATTTAAATTTAAAAGCAAGCTCAGGGCAAGAGTTAAATTTAAAGCGCACGCGGCGTTTTCACAAGCCGCGAGCCAAAACGTATCTGCCGAGCGCATGTCACAACGTATTGCAAGCACTGGTTTGCACGTTACGTCAAATTCCGCAAAATCCTCGCCGATCGTTCCCGTATCGCCTCATCAAACGCCGTCGTAGGCTGAAGTTGTAAATTTAAATTATAAAGAATTAAAACGAGGCGAAATTTAAAATTCCGCCTCCTAAGCAGGAAAAGATTAAAGCGCCGCGTAGCGCACCATTAGGCAGGTTTGAAGCGCCGCCAGCTTATCAAGCGTGCTTTTTTGCACTTCGGAATCGACCAAAATGACCGCCAAAGCATCCCCCTCCTCGCCTCTGCCTAAGCGGAAGTCCGCGATATTGATGTTTTCGTCGGCTAGGATCGTGCTTACGGATTTGATAACGCCCGGCACGTCGGTGTTTTTGAAGATTATCATCTTGCCCTTCGGCTTAAAATCGGTCTTAAATCCGCCGATATTTACGATGCGCTCCTCGCTGCCGTCAAAGACCGTACCTGCGACGTTTGAGATCGCCTCGTCGGTCATAATTTTTACCGCGATCTCGCTTTTATAGACGCTGTTTGCAAGCTCGCCGAAGCTCGTCTCGATCCCCTTTTCATCCGCAAGAAATTTAGCATTGACGTAATTTAGCGAATCGCCCAAAGAATCGTGCAGCGCGCCTACGATGGCAAAAACGAGCATCGATTTTAGATACTGCACCACCTCGCCGCTGCCCTCGATGCGAATCGATTTGATCGGGCCTTTGTTGATCTGCGCCGCAAGATAAGCCATTTTGGAGACCAAATTTATATACGGCTCGATACCGCGCGGCAAATCCTCGAGCTTAAGCGGCAAATTTAAGGCGTTTGGATAATTTAAGCCGCGTGCGGCGCTGATCGCCTGCTCTGCGGCTTCTCTGGCGATATTGCTTTGCGATTCGAGCGTGTTTGCGCCAAGATGTGGAGTGGCGCTTAAATTTTCGATATCCAAAAGCTCGTGATCGGTCGCAGGCTCTTTGTCGAAAACGTCGATGCCAAGATACGCGATCTTGCCGCTGCGTAGATTGTTTGCGAGCGCTTTTTCATTATACAGCCCGCCTCTGGCGCAGTTTATTAGACGTACGCCGTCCTTCATCTTCGCTATTTGCGGCTCGCCTACCATATTTATCGTCTCTTGATTTTTCGGCGTATGGATCGTGATGAAGTCGCAAGATAAAATTTCGTCGAAATTTTTCGTATATTTTACCCCGAGCTTCGTGGCCTTCTCAGGCTCGATATAGGGATCATAGGCGATGACGTTCATCCCAAACGCAAGCGCGCGCACCCCCACGCGCGAGCCAATGTTTCCAAAGCCGATGATACCGAGGCTCTTTTTATAAAGCTCGGTGCCGTACCATTTCTCGCGCTTCCAAATTCTATTAATTTTCAGATCGTTGCAGGAATTTACATATTTGCGCGCCGCATTTAGCAGATGGCACATGGTCATTTCGACCGCGGCGATGGTGTTTGCCGTAGGTACGTTCATCAAAATAATGCCGCGCTTGGAGCAGCCGTCGATGTCGCAGTTATCGACGCCCACGCCCGCCCGCACGATCGCTTTTAGCTTGGTGCCGGCGCCAAGGAATTTCTCATCCACCGCCGTAGAGCTTCTGGTGATCGCGACGTCCGCATCGCCTAAAATTCCGTATAGCTCGTTCTTGGACACGCTCGTGGCGTCGATTACTTTAACGTCCGATTCTTGCTTAAGCAGATCAAAACCGATTTTGTGGATTGCGTCGCAGACTATGATAGTTTTCATTAAATTTAACCTTTAGAAGTAGGTCCGCAAGGCGGGGATGCCTTGCGGGAGGAATTATTTATTTAGTTGATCTTTGATCAGATCCCCTAGGCTTTGCTTCTCGTCGTCGTTGCTATTGATCTCGTTTAGCGCCTCGCGCTCCTTCTGATGAGCCAGTCTGCGCACGCTTAGGCGGATTCTGTTTTTCTTCTCATCGATGAAAGCGATCGCAGCCTCGATCTCGTCGCCTACTTTTAGGCTATCTACGCTTACGTTGCCAAGATCTTCCTTGCGGATAAGCGCGTCGATACCGCCTCCAAGCTCGACAAAAATTCCGAACTCTTTAATATCGCGGATCTTGCCTTTTACGACATCGCCTTGATTGTGGCTCTTGGCGTAATCGCTAATAGGGCTATCGCCGAGCTCTTTGTGATTTAGAGAAATTTTTTGAGTATCTTTGTCGATCTTAATGATCTTAACTTCGATCTCGTCGCCTACTTTGAATAAATTTTTGCACTTCTCGCCGCGATCCCACGAAGCGTCTTCGTTATGCAAAAGTCCCTCTACTCCGTCGATTCTGACAAACGCGCCGAAATTTGTAATCGTAGTGACGCTACCTTTTAGCACGTCGCCTACCTTGTATTTAGCAACGAACTCATCAAACGGCTTGGTGAGTAAATTTTTAAGGCTCACGCGCAGCCTGCGCTCGCTAGGGTTGATCTCTACGACCTCGACGTCGAGCTCCTCGCCCTCACTGATGAAATCTTTCGGATTTTTGATATTTTTATCCCACGAAATTTCGCTGATATGTAAAAAGCCCTCGATGTCGTTGCCAAGATCGACAAACGCGCCGTAAGGCTCGATATTGCTTACTTTTACGCGGATAGTATCGCCCACTTCCAGGCTATCTTTGATCTCGTTCCAAGGATCTGGCATCGCTTCTTTGATCGAAAGAGAGAGATGCTTTTTATCGTTGTCGTATTTGATAACTTTAACCGGAACCTTATCGCCCTCTTTGTAGAGCGAGCTTGGATTTACCGGGCCTTTGTATGAAATTTCGCTGTAGTGTACGAGTCCGTCCACGCCGCCTACATCTACGAACATACCGTAGGTAGTGATCTTTTTAACGATACCCTCGATAATGCCCTCGGTAGCGACTACCTTTTCGATCGCCTCTTTACTTGCTTTACGATCCTCATCAAGCAGCTTCTTGCGCGATACGACGACGCTTTGCTCATCTCTATCTACTTTGATGATCTTTACTTTGAAATTTTTACCGATGGCGCCGTTTGGGTTTTTAAGCGCACTTTGCGAGCGAGGCATAAAAAATTCCACGTCGTCTGCGTTGGCGCAAACGTAGCCGCCTTTATTAAACGATAAAATTTTAACGTCATAGATATTTTCTGCGTTTTCATCATAGGAGTCGATGAACGCTTTTACTTTTTCCTTCTTTAAAGCCTTTTTATACGATACGACCGGGCGACCGCCTCTGCTTCCGATAATAGCGACTTTGATGTCATCTCCTACATTAACCTGCGGGTTTCCTTGCTGGTCGCTAACCTCGGCGGCGTCCAAAACACCCTCCGACTTCCTGCCTACGTCTATGAAAACCTCGCCGTCCTTAAGGGCGATAACCTTACCTGTGACGACCTCATCTCGAGACTTTTGGGCGTCATACTCCTCTAACAATGTCGCAAAATCTTCCTCTGCGTGGTTTTGAACCTTCTCGTTCACCTCAGCCATATGCTTCCTTTAAATTTATTTGTGCTTTTTTGAAAAGAACTAAAATGCGCGATTCTAGCCAAAATTTGCTTTCGATTTGATAAATTTCTAAGAGTAAATTTGATAAGAGGGCTTATAAATTCTGCGTTAGATTTTCGATTCGCGCTACTACTTTTTTGATGATCCAATCGGGCGTGCTGGCTCCTGCGGAGATGCCGCAGAGGCTTTTGTTTTCAAACCACGAGCGCTCAAGCTCGCTTTCGTTTTCTATGAGATAGCTGTCTTTGCAAAAATTCTGCGAAATTAAAAAAAGCTGCTTGGTGTTGGAGGAATTTTTCCCGCCTACGATTATCATCACGTCGGCCTTTTGCGACAGGCTTTTTACGGCCTCTTGATTTTCCAGCGTCGCGTTGCAAATCGTATTAAAAATTCTCAGCTCCCTCGCGCGCTGCATCAAAAAATCCGCGATTTTAGTAAAGCTTTCTATCTTTTTCGTAGTCTGCGAAACGAGCGCGACGCGCGAACCGAGCTTGACGTCTTGCAGTTCCTTCGTATCCATGATCACGAATACGCGCGATTTTGCGTAGGACTTCACGCCCTTTACCTCGGGATGATTTTTATCGCCGAAGATCACGATATCATAGCCCTCCGCGCTCATCTTTTCTACGATCTGCTGCGGCTTGGTCACGAAGGGGCAGGTAGCGTCGATGAGCTCTTTATTTTGCGCCTTTAATCTTTGCAGATCGTCCTTTTGGATGCCGTGCGTGCGGATGATGAGCTTTTGCTCGTCCTTGATCTCGCTAACGCCCTCTAAGGTTTTGACGCCGAAATTTTGCTTTAAACGGTTAATCTCTTCGGCATTATGTATCAGTTCGCCGATTGTAGCGGCCTCACCGGCGCTTTCTGCGATCTTGATCGCGCGCTTGACGCCGAAGCAAAAGCCGTAGCTTTTGGCCATCTCAATCTTCAACGCCGACCCCGATCTGTCTTAAAATCGCAGCGAAATTTGGAAACGATGTCGCGATACAATCGCTATCCTCGATGATCATCCCCGATCTTAAACCCAAAATCGCAAAGCTCATCGCGATGCGATGATCTCCGCTCGGCGTGATGATCGCCGCGTTCGCCTCGCCGCCTTCGATCTGCCAGCCGTCCTGCAGCTCGCGAGCCTTGATACCGCAGGCGCGAAGCCCTTCGCAGGTTACCTTTATGCGGTCGCACTCCTTTACGCGCAGCTCGGCGGCATTTCTAAGCACGCTACTTCCCTGTGCGCAGGCAAAGGCGATCGCAAGCGCAGGCGCTTCGTCTATAAGCCAGGAGATGTTTTCGCTTACCTCCACGGCGTGAAGCGGCGCGTAAGCGACCTCTATATCGCCGATCTGCTCGTAAATTTCGCTCGTTTTATGAAATTTTACCTCGGCGCCCATGCGTTTTAAAATTTCATACGCCTCTATGCGGGTTTTGTTTAGCATCATATTTTTTAGCACAATACGCGAGCCAGGAATTATCGCCGCGGCGACGGCGAAAAAAAACGCCGAGCTAGGGTCGTTTGGGATAAAAATTTCAAGTGGCTTAAGCGGAGAGCTAAGCGGCGCGACTTCGATCGCAAGGCCGTTTTGCGAAATTTGCGCGCCCATCGCTTTCAGCATCCGCTCGCTATGATCGCGGCTAAGCTCGGGCTCGCTAAATTTACACCCGCTGCCGCGCAAGGCCGCTAAAATCAGAGCGGTCTTAACCTGCGCGGACGCAATCTTACTCGCGTATTCAAAATACCCAAGCTTTTGCCCCAGCACCGCAATAGGCGCCTTTTCGCCGCCTGCTCGTCCGTAAATTTTAGCGCCTACTTTGCAAAGCGGATCCGCAACGCGCCTCATCGGGCGCTCGCTTAGATACCGATCGCCGCACAGCACGAAAAAGCCCTCGCGTCCCGCCAAAAAGCCCATAAATAGCCGCATCGCCGTACCCGAGTTGCCGCAATCAAGCGGAACGTTAGGCTCTTTGATAACTTCCGGCGGAGTGATTAAAATTTCGCCCGCATCGCGCTGCACGCAAGCGCCCAAAAGCTCCACTATTTTTAGCGTATTTAGCGTATCCTCGGCGGCTAGATAGTTTGAAATTTTGCTCGTCCCCTCCGCTAGCAGCGAAAAGATCGCCGCACGATGCGAGATCGATTTATCCGCGGCGATGTTTGAGATCTCCGCTCGCAAAGGGCCCGCTTGCGCAAAAATTCTCATCGCAGCCCAAGCCCCAGCTCGCTGCTAAGCGCGGCTAAAATTTTATCGGTAAAGCCCGCCACTTCCTCGTCACAGAGGGTTTTTTGAAGGTCTTGGAAAGTAAGTCTGATCGTCAGGCTCTTTGAATCGCCCAGGCTTTCGTCGCCGTAAAGATCGCTCGGGATAAATTCCTTTAGCGCCTCAATTTTAAGGGCGTCTATGCACTGCTTGATCTGCTCGAAACGCATTCCGCTCGGCACCAAAATACTTAGATCGCGCGATACGCTAGGAAACTTCGAATAAGCGTCCGCTACGATATTTTTAAATTTAAGCTTGGAAAAATCGATCTCGCACAGATAGCTTTTATCTAGATCGCGCCCCGCCTCTACGGCGTAATCCACGCGCCCGATAAAGCCCACTATCTGCCCACCCTGCTCGATCTGAGCTTGCTCGAATTCGCTTAAAAATTTCAAATTTTCGCCAGGCAACCTGACATTAAATTTACCGATGACGCTTTGGATTAAATTTGCAAAATACAAAAAATCCACTGTGGCAGGTTTTGCGCCGACCGCGATAGAGGGCTCCGCCTTTAGTCCGCTAGCGATAAAGCCCAGCCTTAGGCTCTGCGCGCCGCCTTCGTCAAAGACCTCTCCTAGCTCAAAAAGCTTGACGCTTTTGCGAGAATTCTTTAAATTTCGCTCAGCAGACTCCAACAGATGATTAATCAGCGTCGGTCTTAGCGCGTCCAGCTCGCCGTTTATCGGATTTAAAATTTTAACCTTGCACGGCGCAAAGCCTAAGCTTTGCAGCGCCTTGCCGTCGTCAAATACATAATGTACGCACTCGAAAAATCCTACTGCTGCCGCCTTACTGCGAAGCTTACGTCCGTTTTGTAAATTTGCATAGGTATCGTTTAGGCGGTTTTTCTCGTAGAAGCTTAGCGGCGCTGCGGCGATATTGTCGATGCCCACGATACGCACGATCTCCTCGCACACGTCGTGAGAATTTACGATATCGTGGCGGAAAGGCGGCACCTTGGCGGTGATTAGATCGGCTTCGACGCCCACATCAAAGCCCAGCCTTTTTAAAATTTTTACGATCTTATCGCGCGGAATTTGCGCGCCGATCATTGAGTTTATCTCTTTTTCGCTAAAGCCCACGATAAGCGGCTCCAAAGCGTTTGAAACCCTTTGCGTGCCGGCATATAGGCTAACGGCGCTGTTTTTTACAAGCAATCTAAATAGCAGATCAAGCCCCGCCCTTAGCTTCGGCTCGCTGCCTCTGCTCGAGCGATACACGTGCTCGTCGCCCTTTAGGCTTTTGTTTTCGTTTACTGCTTTGGCGATAATTAGTGGCGCGGTGTAGTTTGCCTCTAATAGCACCACTTTGCTACTGCAACACGCCTTTAGCTCCGCGTCTTGGCAAATCCCTGCTACGCTAAGCAATCTCTTGCCCGCATAAACGCCGAACTCGCCGTTTGGCATAGGCTTTATGTCAAGCGCTACCTTGCCATCTGCGGAAGCGATCTTTTCAAAATCATAAGCGCGCAGCAATACTCCGGTAGAGTGAGTAGCGTAGTTGATGAAATTTTGCACCGCGCAGCTTTGCAAAATACCAACGCTTGCAAGACGTAAGGTCTGCTTTAAATTTAACTTCAGCTCGCCTTTGATCTCATAAGCTCGAAAAGCAAATTTAGCGCTTATCTCATCGCTTGCACGTACGCTTAAAATTCTACCGATGCCGGGCAAGCCGTCGGCGTCCTCAAAATCCTGCTTTACTTTTAGCGGAAGATCCAAGGCAGCCCCCAGATCGCGCGCTATGCCCAAGATGCTAAGGCAGTCGCCGC
Source organism: uncultured Campylobacter sp. (assembly GCF_938031315.1). GTDB lineage: Bacteria > Campylobacterota > Campylobacteria > Campylobacterales > Campylobacteraceae > Campylobacter_B. Next base: position 358 of record NZ_CALHHT010000450.1, on the reverse strand, counting down.
GATTAGCGGTAAGCTCGATCTCGATAATGTCGTCGTTAAAAATTTCATACTCGCGCAGCTCCTTGCCCAGCACGAGCTCGCCGATACTGCTATCAAGCACCATAATGCCGTCATTCGTCTTGGCAAGCCCAAGCTCGGTTGCCGAACAGATCATGCCAAAGCTCTCCACGCCGCGAAGTTTGGCAGGCTTTATCTCAAGACCGCTAGGTAGCACGGCGCCGACGAGGCTAACCGCGACATATTGCCCTGCCTCAACATTTTTCGCGCCGCAGACGATCTGCAAGCTCTGCTTACCGACATCAACCTCGCAGACATTGAGATGATCAGAATTCTCGTGACGACGCTTGCTTTTTACGAG
>NZ_CALHHT010000449.1 GCF_938031315.1 uncultured Campylobacter sp. | reverse complement strand
TCAGCGCCTCTAGCCTGCGGCGGAGCTTTGATCGGGCGGCCCTGGCTTGAAATTTGAGCGGTTATAAATACGGCGTGTTTTAAATTTGCTAGCATAGCGTGCCGCTCCGCGCGGTTAAATTTTACCTCGGACGGCAGGATTGCACTTTTTCGTTGCGTACGGATCGCAAAATCGCCATCGGGCGGCGTATCGCCAAGTTAAATTTACGATTTAGCGCAGTGCGGCTAGAATTTTGCCGGCTTGGAATTTTAATCGCTAAGATAGATTTGTACCGCAGGTTGAAATTCCGCCGCGTGCGTTGCGGATTAAAATTTCGCGCTTTATAAAATTTACGTATCGGGCGCCGCGATCGCGGGTTAAATTCCTCGGCGCGCACTTCACGGCACGCGGTTTTGAAATTTTAATCGCACTGGGCGAGCTTGCCGCGGGCTAAATTTAACGCAAGCGCGCCTAGGCGCAGAAGGAGTAAAATTTGAAGGCCTATGCAAAGATCAATGTTTTTTTAAAAGTCGTCGGCACGCGCGGCGGTTACCACGAGATCGCCTCGCGCTTCGTGCTGCGCAGGGAGCTTTTTGATGAGATAAGCTTCGAGCGCGCGAGCGGCTTTGCGCTTGAATGCGACGCCGCGCAGATCGCGGACAATATAATTTTAAAAGCCAAGGCGGCGCTTGAGCAGGCGGGCTTTGCACGCGAGCTTGCGGAATTTTTCAGCTCGCACAAGATTGTGCTTAAAAAACGTATTCCGATCGGTGCTGGTCTTGGGGGCGGCAGTAGCGATGCGGCGGCGTTTTTGCGACTTGCGAACGAGGAATTAAATTTAAAAATTTCGCGCGAGCGGCTTACCAAAATCGCGCAAAATATCGGCGCGGACGTCGCGTTTTTTGTTAGCGGGCTTGAGGCCGCAAACGTGCGCGGCATCGGCGAGATCATCGAGCCTTTCGAGGACCGCCTGCCCGCGATCGAAATTTTAACGCCCGCGATCTTTTGCTCCACCGGCGCGGTTTATAACGAGTTTCGCGCAAGCTTTATGCAAAATATAAACGCCGCGCAGGCGCAAGAGATGTTGCGTTTAAGCAGCGAGCAGCTGCTGGCGCGATACGACGGCCCCCTGCTAAACGATCTTTTCGCGCCGTGCATAAAGCTATATCCGCAGATGAGCAAGTATCGCGATATGTTTCTAAGCGGCAGCGGCAGCAGCGTGTTTTTCTTAAAATAAGAATTCCAAGGTGCGCGGTTAAAATTTAAAAGCTAAATTTAAAGATAAAATTTAAAATTCGCTCGCCCGCTTTTAAATTTAAGCAAAAACGGGCTAAGCTTAGGGTTAAATTTAGAAGGAAAAAGATGAAAGAACTTAGTAAAAATCGCAAGGCATTTCACGATTTTACGATACTTGAAAGCTTTGAGGCAGGCATCGTGCTAAAGGGCAGCGAGGTCAAAGCTCTTCGCGCGGGCAGGGGCAATCTCAAAGATAGCTTCTGTCGCGTGATCCGCGGTGAGCTGTTTTTGCTAAACGCGCATATCAGCTATCTTGAAAGCACCAACGCCCACTTTCGTCCAGACGAGGGGGCGGCGCGAAAGCTTTTAATGCATCGTAAGCAGATCGACAAACTGCTTGGCGCGGTTAGCAAAGAGGGCCTTACCATCGTGGTTTTGTCGCTGTATCTCAATGATAAAAACCGCGTAAAGGCGCGTATCGCTTTGGCAAAAGGCAAAAATCTGCACGATAAGCGCGAATCGCTAAAGCGCAAGGAAGCCGACCGCGAAGCGCAAAGCGCGATGAAGCGATACGACAGGCATTCATTTTAAATTCACAAAACTTTGGTTAAAATGCGGGCTTAAATTTAAACCCGAAGGAAATGCAATGAAGAAATTTTTACTATTATGTTTGGCGATTTTTGTCTTAAGCGGCTGCGGAGATGATTCGCAGAAAAAGACGGGCTCTGCGGGCGAGAATCCTACCGCGAGCGAGAATCAGATGGCAAAAAATTCCGCTCAAGATAAAAATGGCGAGCGTATTGGTGGAGAGAGCGGCGAGGAGGTAGCTTTTACGCCGTTTAAAACGGGCGAGCGATTTACGCTTAAAAGCGTCGTAGGCGGCGAGGTAACGATTGAGCGGACAGAAAAGGGCTTTAAGCTCGCGGACAGCGATAAAATTTTAATGTTTGATATTTTTGGTACGTACTGCCAGCCGTGCCGCATCGAAGCGCCGCATCTGATGGACTTTCAGCTAAAAAATTCCGCGGATTTTCTGATGGTTGGGCTAATCTATTTTGAGGATATTACGGACGCGCAGGTGATCGAAAATTTTACGAAAAAGTTTAACGCGTATTATTTCATCTCCAATTCAAAACAAAACGAGCGCATAGTGGGTCAAATTTTAAGCGACATCGGTTATCGCCACGCGCTTTCGATCCCTTTTAAGGTAGTACTTAAAGACGGAAAATATCAAAGGCTTACCGACATTAATGAAGGCGATGAGCGGGGCAAGCCGTATTACTTAGGTATGGTCGATACTGATGTGATAAAAAGCGATATCGCCAGGATAAAAAATGGCAACTAAAACCGGTGTGCAGATCCGCACTCGCGCCAAAACAAAATCTTTCGTGCCTCGCCCGTATAAGGTGATTTTACTAAACGACGACGTGACGACGATGGATTTTGTGGTTTATATTTTGATGGATATTTTTGCAAAGAGCTTTCAAGATGCGGTAGATTTGATGATGAAGGTTCATAAGCAGGGTCGCGCGGTTTGCGGCGCGTATCCTAAAGAGATAGCCGAGTGCAAGCAACAAGCGGTTTTACAAGCGGCAAAGGCCGCAGGATTCCCTCTTAGATGCGAGATCGAAGAGGATTAAATTTAAAGGAAAGCAATGATAGGATTTTTTTTAAACAAACATTTCGAACAAGCAATCAGCGTCGCAAACGACGGCGAGGACGAATACATCACTACTTCGCACGTAGTTTATGCGATTTTTAAATACAATAAGCCCTTTCATGGGCTCATCGCCAAAGAAATTCCGGATATTAACTATCTAAATATCTTGGATAATCTGGGCGGGCTTTTGGATATGATGCCTAAATCAAGCGGTAAGGATCCGGCGCAGACGATAGAATTTAAGCAGTTCTATACTGAATTAAATAACGCTAAAGAGCCTAAAAACGAGCTTGATTTTATGCTTAAAATTCTAAATGATAAGGAAAACGACTGCACTAAAATTTTAAATCACTACGGTATCAATGCCGCGATTTTTGAGCTCATTGTGCGAAAGTACAAATCTGCTTTCGATCACCGTGATGAGGTCGTTTCTCGCGACGAAGCCGCAGCGATTAAGCTAAACTCATACGATATCGATGATATCACGCATGCGATGAATTATGACGAAAGCCGCAGACAGTGGCAGAATACGGAATTTGAGCCTGCGTTTGAGGGTGAAAAGGACGCCATAAACGAGCGCGATATTAAAAAGGACTCACCTAGCTCACTTTATACAGCGAATCTCAA
>NZ_CALHHT010000448.1 GCF_938031315.1 uncultured Campylobacter sp. | reverse complement strand
AAAAAAGGTATCTTGACCTTTGCGCTAAGCTCCCAAAGCACGGGAATGAACGCGATTAGTGTTAAAATCGCAGATACCACTCGCGAACCGATATCTTCTAAGATGCGCGCAAAGCGAAGAGCGTCTTCTTGGATACGCTGCGAGCTTCCCTCTACGTCGTGTTCGACATTTTTCCAATATTTAAAATATGAAAACGTAATCGCCTCGCGCCATTGAAACACCCAGAGTCTAACGACGTATCTCTCAAGGACGCCCACTAAAACTAAAGGGATAGCGATCCACAAAAATATAAACATCTGGTTCCAAAAATCGTCTATAGTGTGGTTTTTGGCATCTTGAGCCAGATCGTAAAAGGAGCGGTTCCATTTGTTGTATTGCACCATCAGATCCACTTCAAAAACTTGCACTAAAATAATAAAGATTAGACCCGCGTAAGCAAAGAATGCGTATTTTTTACTCTTAAAAAACGATGAAAACATTAAATTCCTTTATTCTTTCGGTTGTGTTTCTTGCGGCTTTGTATCGCTGCTAGGTTTTGGATTTAAGATTGCCGTAAATAGGTGCTCGCGAAGTATCCGCGCCGCTTCCTGCACGTCCGTGCTTTTTACTGCGTTCACGCGCGCGGCGTAGCTTTTTTCATCGTAGAGCGGATAGCCGTAAAGCTCGTGCGCAGTGATATTAGCAAGCCAAAAATCATTCGTCTGCGCAGCTCTTTTGGTCGATAAAATTTGCGCTTTTTTGAAATTTTGCAGTTCGTTATCTTTCGCGCCCGAGTTTTCGATCTGTTTTAAAATTTCGCGCACCTCCGCAACGACCGCGGCTGTGTTTTTCGGCTCGCACGAAAAGGAGACGTTCAGGCTCGCGGCGATATGCGGGAACTGCACGTACGAGCTTCTTACGAGCGCCGAGTAAATTTGCCCGCGCGCCTCTCTGATCTGCTCGACGATGCGCGTATCAACCACGCTTCTTAGAGCTTGAAATTTATATGTGTGCGCAAAGTCGAAATTTCCGAGCTCATAGTTTAAAAAGATCATCTGTACTTCGCTTTTATCGCTATCGCCGTAGTTTTGCTCAAGCGTGCCGTTTGCGGTTTTAAGCGCTGAAATTTTAGGCGCGGCGCCCCCTTTGGAAGGCTTTAAATTTCCCACGTATTTGGCCAAAATTTCCTTCGCGGCTTTCGGATCAAAATCGCCACTAAGTATGAAGGTAAAATCCCCTGCACCCGATAGAATTTCATCCGCGTCCTTTTGAAACTCGCTTAAATTTGCGCTTTTGACGTCGTTAGCACTTAGGGGCAGCTTTTGAGAAAGCCCCTCAGCGTAGAGCGATTTTAAAATTTGCTCGCTAAATTTAAACTGCGCCGTCTCGTCGCGCAGCGCGATCGCCGAGAGTGCGTCGGTTTGGTATTTCACAAACGCGGACTCGTGGATCAGCGGCTCGCTAAATCTCGCGTATAGCTCGCGCGCCATAGCCTGCAGATCCTTGCTCGCGCTGCTTCCTCTAAAGCCGCTGGTGGAATCGTCCATTCTAAATTTAAGCGCGTAATCGAACTTCGCTGTCAGGCGCTTGGCTTCATATTCGTTGAGGCTGCCGATCGTACCGGAGTTTAATAGCGAGGTTAAAATTTCGCCCCTTGCCCTGCCGAGATCTGCGTAGCCTCCGCGCCTAACCGCTACTATTTTAACTCTATTTTTTTCGCTTTTAAGTGGCTTTAAAATAACCTTTGCGCCGTTAGAAAATTCTAAAATTTCAGTGCCGCTGCCACCCTTTTTCGCGCTAAATTTCGCAGGGTTTAAATTTGCGCCCGCAAGCTCCTTTTTGCCGAGCAACGCGCCGCTGAAATCAAACGGCGCGGCGTCTGCGTAGAGTTTGTTTGCATCGGCCTCGCTAAGACCTAAATTTTTAGTCGAAATAAGCTCGGTAAAGTGCGCGCCGTCCGTGATCCGCACGAAAAATTCATTTACGTCCTTAAGCGTAATCTCGTCTAAAATTTTAAGGCTTAGATCGTGCTCGTCCTTTTTGCTGAGCTTGAAATTTCCGTTTTGCACGTAGTCCAGGATCGCGTCTACTTGCGAGCCCTGCGTATCGTTTTTAAGAAGGTCCGCTTCGACGCTATTTTTAAGCCTCTCCTTTACGCTCTCAAAATCTTCGGCGGAAAATCCGTGCTCGCGCACCCCTTTGATCGCGCCAAAAAGGCTGCTAAGCGTCGCGTTGGTATCGAAGTCGAAGATATTGGCGCTTAGACTGTAGAGTCTGCGGCTTTTAAACAGATCGTCCGAGCCGAAATAGGCTTTAAGCGGCGTTTTGGAGTTTACGTTCATCGCGTCGTAACCCAGGCTCATCAGGCTTGCGACATAGACTTGCAGCCAGGCGTTTTTAAACGCACCCA
>NZ_CALHHT010000447.1 GCF_938031315.1 uncultured Campylobacter sp. | reverse complement strand
GAGCTCATCGCGGCAAGATTTAAAATTTCATAACGCATAAGCTCGCCGTGAAATTTAAAATTTCACGCGGCCGCGCACAGTGTCATGTGTCACTATGAGATTCTAAATTTCATGTCGAGCGCACCGTCAAATTAATCCGTCGGTCGCGCAGCAGATCGCCGCACGATCTAAAATTCGCGCTTGCGCCGCGACATGCACTGCCGCGAGTTGAATTATGCGACTTCGCAAGCTAAATTTTACGCTCACGCGATCAGTCATGTTGGCGGAGGTTTGCAGAGCCTAGATTAAATTTTACGCACCGCCGTGCATCGCCTGCGGTGGGCGCGGACGTCTGATCCGCTTTGCTTGCAAAGGCGCAGGCGGCTATAGCTGTGCGGCAGTAGAGCTAAATTTTACGAGCCGCTGCGTCGCGGCATGAATTTTCGCGTTGCATCGGTCGCTGCGAACTGAATTTGCGCGACGACTATATGCCGCTGCACGCTTGTAAATTAAATTGCACTCCACGCACCCGTCGCCTGATTGTCGCGCGGGATTGAAATTTGCGCGCCGCCGCTTGTCATAAAATTTAGATCGCTGCGCGCCGCGCCATAGCTGTCGTGAAATTTTAAATTACATGCCGTACGCACGAGTTAGCCGTGAAATTTAAAATTTCACGCGGCCGCGAAATTTGCTGTGCGTTATGCCGTATTGCGCATCATCGCGAGCCAAATTATGTGCTGCTGCGGAATTAAAGTCTTGCATGCCCGCTGCTACCGCTCGGGCGCCGTATGCCTGGCGGCTCCGTTTTGCGATCCGTTCGCGCCGTATTTGTTGCGGCAGTTATGTACGTCGCCGCGCCGCAGTGCGAGATTTTGCGTCGAGCTCTATTTTAGAGTTTTGATTTGCAGCGAGATTTTACGGCGCGCAATGGCGCTAAATTCCATCCTACGTGAGATTTTGGAATTTTAAAATTACCTTTCGCGGTATAATTATATGAAATGCTAAAATTTGCGGGATCTTAATAAAGGAATTTTAAAATTTATGCGGCGCGGCTTTGTGGCGTGCCTGCAAGAAAGGAGCGATCATGGACAAGCTGGATAAAGAGGAGCTAGTAGAGGTGTTTGTTGCTAGACTAAAAGCTTTAGCGCGTAGCGGTGGCGCCGATCTGCGTGAGCTTGATCGCGAGTTTTACGGATTTAGCGTGAGGCTTGGCGTGCGATATGACTTTGCCGGCAAGTTTAGCGTCTCGCAGATAAGTGGCGGCGAGCGCGCGCAGCTGCATTTCGCAGATATCGCGCAGTTCGAGGCTCATGCGCGCGAGTGCCTGCGCGCGACAAGCGCAGATGCAGAGCTAAGCGAGGCCTTTATGCTACGCCTGCGTGCAGACCCCCAAAAAGCTGCTATGAATGCGGATCAAATCATAAAATTTCACGATTTTAAGCCCTTTAGCGTTCAGCTGCGTTGCGAGCATTGCAGCGGATCGGGCAGGAGGCGCTGCAAAGCCTGCGAAGGCGCAGGCAAGGCGCCGTGCGCTAACTGCGGCGGGCGCGGGCGCTTGATCTGCCCCGATTGCAAGGGCACCGGCGGCTATAGCCGTGCGGCGTTAAGCTCTACGGACGCTCATGCGCGCGGCCTTTCTGGAGGCGATTCTGCAGGCTCTGCGTCAAATTCTATGGGCTATCGCTTCATTCCCTGCGCTAGCTGCGGCGGTAGCGGCTCGCGCATTTGTCCAGCTTGCGGCGGTACGGGCAGATTGCGTTGCGAAAAGTGCGGCGGTGCGGGTGATTTTCGCTGCGAGCACTGCGATGGGCGCGGGTATTTCACTCGCACCGGCAAAATATCCGTTTATGCCCGCCCGAGCGTCAGCATAGGCGCTAGCTCGCAGGTTTTTGGGCGTGAGCTGCTGGAGTTTTTATGCAGCAAGGGCGTAGGTTTTGCGGCGCGCAGACTTTTGTTTCGTCTAAGCTCGCTGCGAGCGGCGCAGGGCGGCTGCGAAGCGGTATTTAGCGCGGAGGATGAGTTTTTGCGCTTGAGTTTTGCCGTCTGCGGCAAGGCTTACGATGCGGCGTGCTTTGGTGGCGCGACATTCGTAAGACCTAACTTTTTTGACGAAGTTTTTGCGCCGGAGCTTGCGGCGGTGCGCAGCGCATCCGCTAGGCTAGGGCGGGACGATGCGCAAAGCCTTTTTGCGCTATTTTGCGCGAAGCCTGCGCTGGATGCGGCGATGCGCCTAGCTAGTGCTAAGCTGCGCGGCGAGACGCTAAATCTCGAGCAGTTGCGCGGCTCGGATGGACATTTTAACTTTGCAAATTCTGCCTGCAGCGCGGCTGATCGCGACGCTTTGAGCCTTGCAAAAGACGCTTCGCGCAAAGAAAATCTCGAGGGCGGCGCGAGTGTAAAATTTGCGGGCACGAAATTCGCGAGCGCTTCGGCGAATTCTATGGGCACGGAAGATAATCGCTTGGGGTTGCGCGGAGAGCTTGGCAGGTTTGCAGGCGCCGTGAGCGGCGGCATAAAATTTTCAGGGGCAGATCTTTTGGAAGGTGGAGAGAATTCTGCCAGCGATTTTGAGGCTAGGCAGCAAAGCAGCGAAGCTCGCGCGCAGAATGGACCTAATTTTGCCGGCTCGCAAGAAGGCTTAAGTGACACTTCTGATCGCACTGCGGAGGGTCTTTACGAATTACGCGGCGAGCGAGATTACCGAGATTTAAGCGCCTTGGGTGCTGAAAATTCCACAAATTCCATAGACTCCGCCGCAATAAATTCCAAAAATCTTGCCGCTGCAAAATTTAAAAATCGCGCGAATACGCAAGATCCTGCGTCAAATTCTAAAATTTCGCCTTTTGCACGATTAAAGAAATTCTTTTTCCCACGTTCTTTGCGCGAGGATTGCGCGCAGAGTTTTGCCGCGGCGATTATGCGCGTTTGCGAGGGCTTTATTTCGCAGCAATGCGCTCGCGATTTGGGCGGAGCGATGGCTGGAGCGCTTGGCGTGCTAAGTCCGCGATATGACCGCGCGGTGTGGTGCATAGGCGGAGGCGCGCTCATCGCGGTGGCTGCGCTGGCGTGCGAGGGCTGCTTCGAGATGATCTTTGCGGAGCATTATTTTTGGGCACTTGCATGCGGCGTGGCAATCGCTGCTGCAGGGCTGTTAGGCGGTGTGGCGCTGTGGCTGGCAAGCGCAGTGCAGTGCGCTGTAAAAGCTCGTAAAATTCCGCGAGAGTATCGCTGCGGCAGAGGCGGCGCGGCGTTTGCTCGCTTTTGTAAAGCTCTGCTCTGCGCCATTTTGACTAGCGCAATCTACGGAGGCGCAGCAAATACGGGCTACGTGCCGAAAACCCTCGCAGCAGGGCTGCTGCGAGGGTGGATGCCTACATTTTTTGAGGACGAAAATTACGCTTCCGCGAGTGATGGCGTAAATTCTGCAGACGAAAATTCTACGAGTGCAAGCTCTAGCGGCTCTGAAAGCCCTGCTTCAAATTCCACTTCCGGGGCGACTAAGGATTCCGCTGCGATGCAAAAGGATAAAATTTTATATATCCAAAAAAGCATCGGAGTGAAGCAGGATGGGATTTTTGGCGCACGCACTCTAAAAAAGGCGAGAGAGGTTTTGGATCAAAACCTAAGCGGCGTCGATGAAATTTACGAGGCGATTAAAGCAAAGCAAGCACAGTGAATTAATTATTTAATCTGAATATAAGCACAAACATACTTTGCCTAAATTTTATCGCAAGAACCCAATTTTATGTTAAAGAATGTTTATATAGAGTTTTGCATAAA
>NZ_CALHHT010000446.1 GCF_938031315.1 uncultured Campylobacter sp. | reverse complement strand
CATTGAAAAGTCCTTTAGGTAATTTGTTTTACTTTAAAACTTTATCCCAAAATATCCTCAAGCGCCGTTTTTAGATCGCTAAATTTAAAGCCAAATCCGCTTTTTATCAAGGCTTTGGGATAGACTTTCGCGCCTTCAAGCAGCACGACGGATCCCTCGCCAAACATCAAATTTAACGCAAATTTAGGCACTTTAAAAAACGTCGGTCGCGCTAAAACCTCGCCTAAAATTTGAGTAAATTCGCCGTTTGTGCTAGGAGTCGGCGAAACGAGATTAAAAACGCCGCTTTGACGGTTTTGTAAGACAAATTTAAACGCCTCCATCAAATCCGTTACGCAAATCCAGCAAAACGCCTGCTCGCCGCTACCGAGCTTTCCGCCAAAACCGAGCTTAAACGCCGGCAGCATCTTAGCCAGCGCGCCGCCTCGCCCCAGCACCACGCCTAGGCGAAATATCGCCGTTTGCGTCCGCGCTTTGGCGGCCTCGCTCTCCCACTCGCATGCTAGCTCGCCCAAAAATCCGCGGTCAAATTTGACCGAGCTCTCGTCGTGACCAAGCCCGTTTTCGTAGATGCCGATAGCCGAAGCGCTGATGAAAAAGGGCGGATTTTCTAGCTCGTTTATAGCGCAAACCAGCGCGCGAGTCGTCTCTATCCTGCTTGTGCGAAGCTGCTTTTTATAGTCCTCGCTCCACCTTGCGGCGATAGAAGCACCCGCTAAATTTATAACCGCATCGCAGCCGCCGATGAGATTTTTGAGCGCGTCTTTGTCGGCGTAGATAGCTCGCGGTATGGCTACAACCTCGTGCCCTTGGGCTCTAAAAAAGCGGCAGAGTTCGCCGCCGATAAATCCGCTCGTGCCGTTTACGGCTATTTTCATATTTTGCCTTTTTGATAAATTTACTTTGACGCGACGCGGAGTTAAATTCGGCTTTAAATTTAAAGCCCGAAGTCAAGCCGTTTTGCTTAAATTTAACGGCAAGATCTACGCTTAAATTCGCCCGTCAAATTTACTTTCTAAAATACTCTTTCACGCTGTTTTCGCTATCTAATTGCGAGCGTAAATTTTCTAGCGCGGCGATAAATTTTTACTGACACCCCTCGCA
>NZ_CALHHT010000445.1 GCF_938031315.1 uncultured Campylobacter sp. | reverse complement strand
TGGAGCAAACTTAATTAAATTTAAACCCATTCCCTCCGCCCTTTGCTTGGTCGCTAGGACTTGACCTGTATTATCTGTCATTCGTTTGTAAATTATTTTTTGGCTTGGAATCTTGGAACTGTTTATGAACGAGCCGTGCGCAAAACTATCCGCTAGTGCTTGCTCGTATGCATTAATCGTTTGTTATTCAGAATTTCACAATTTAATACCTTTATTTATCCTCAAATATCAAATAGGCTAAATTTCTACTCAAATTCCCATACGCAACTATCCAATATTCTCGTATGATATTTTTGATTTGTAAGTTATCGTCCAGAAAGTCGGCAAATATTTTAATCCTATCTTTGTCTACCGCGCCTAGCTCTTCATTCTCTTCCTCAAACGAAGCGACAATTAAATGCGACAGAGCAATCTTATCGTGGAAATTTAATGTCTTGTCTTCTAGCAAATTTAACATTGACGTAATTTTGCCGATATCTGCTAATTCTAGCTCCCAATCCTGCTCATTTCCAGTCGAATCTAACCCCAAAAGCTTATTTAATTTTATCGCGCTTTCTTTTCTTACGAAATAATCGGTCATTTTATTATCCTTTATATATGTTTTCACCGCGATACTCAGCCGACCGCGCTATCTAGCAGTTTCCTAGAATTTTGTAAAGCCCATACGAAATTTTCGAGCTCTACGCAGTCTTTTAATTCAAATCCAAAATTTAACAAACCCACCGACAGGGCGCCACCTTCTTTTATGACGCGGGCTATTACATTTCCTTTATGCTCTATACTTACCTTATTGCCATGCCTTATCTCTCCTTCTTTAAATAATATAACTCTTCATTTTGATGCATATTTTACCTTATTTTAAATTTTATCGCTATTTTTATCATTTACGCCTTTTAGAATTTCATGCAATAGCTCGTTTTCAACGGCATTTTTCTCATCCAATATTGATACGCCCATAGTTGTTGGAGTTATCTTAGATAAAAATAGATTTATAAGCTCTGTTTTTTCATCGATTCCGTATGACAATGTAACTATATCCAATAAATCGTGCCGCTCTATAAAACTATCAAAGATATCTTCTAATTGCGACGCTTTCTCTGCGTAGAAGAATATCCACACTTTACGCCTATAAGAAAATCCGTTGCGATATTACTAAAGATATCTATCTTATCCATAAAGTGCGATCCGATAAGCAAATATATATCCGAGCTGCTTTTCGATAAAGAGTCAAGCTCGTAAATAGAACCGATATTTTTATAATTTATCATTTTATGCACTTCCCTATCATAAGGCGCTTTTTTCGTACAGCTCAAAAGCATAGAAATCGCCGTCTTTTTCCTTACACTTAACGATATCACCGTATTTGAATTCTAAAATTTCATCCAGTTCGGATTCAAATTTCGTCGTATCGGTAATTTTAAAAATATATTGCGCGATTTGAGCAGCCTTTACCGGGCGCCATACATCGATATCTTCATTCAAAATTTTTATAAAAATTTCTTTATCGGTCGCGCTCGCCATATTAAATCTTTCTGCCCGATTATCTAAAATTCTTTCTGCCTAGCCACAATTTAAGATACTTTAATACGGGTCTTAAATAATCATTAGTAGCATTGGCTTTAAAGGTGCTTGCGTCTGATTCTATCAAATACCAGCTATATCCGTCATCCTTTAAAATATTCATTTTGCGATGTTTGGCCTCAGCGTTTGCGTCCGATATCTCTATATCCAATACTTTATTTGCAATATTCATCTGTACCGATAGGTTAGGGCTTAGATCATATATGAAACGGTTAAAATCTTTGATGATATGGGTATTATATACGTCATCGATCATCTCGGCTCTTCTCTTCCTAAAAATTTCCTCTTCTATTGGGTCTCCGTCAATAAGCTTTCCATAATGATCCGCGTCTGCTACGAGCTCTTCGTAAGATGCGGTAAAACATTCAAAAAATCCCCTATGCATCCCAAATTTCCAATTTGTAGGCACCGTCTCATCGATTACTTGAAAATATTTGCTATTAAATCGATTGTAATCTATATCGTCTTCAAACGGTAATATGCAATAATAAATCCGTCCCTCTTCATATTGGATACCATGAACAAAATAGGTTCTGTTTAATCCCAGATACTCATGCCTATCCTCTTTTATACATTTTACAATCATTTAAAATCATCCTTAAATTTGAAATCATCTACGGCTTCTATGATGGGCTACTCGTCTTTATCGCCTATTATACTATTTCTAACAAGTTCTGTAAAAAATTCTTTGTTTTTGGATTTGTTGATTGCCTCTTTTATAGCATTAAAGGATAATTTTAAATTATTTAAATTACCGTCTATAATGCAAAAGCCATTTTTCTCACACAATGATATTATGCCCCTTAATACGGCTTCATACTCGGATCTAAAATCGATACGAAACGTAACGGACTCTATTATATTATTAGCATCAAAAAACACCTCTAAGCGATTGCCGTTTTCGCTTCCATATAGATCTATTTCGTTAGACCAAGATTTTTCAGGCTTTAATAGGCGCGAAATTTCAGAAAATATCTCTTTTTTGATCTTTGCTTTTTTCCAATATTTATCGTCTTCAAAGAGCTTTATATTGCCATATTGCCGGTCGTATTGCAGATCGTATGTATCGCTTTTAGGTAGAATAAAAAACTCACATTGCCAAATTGCCATATCTTCCTTCCTTAAATATTTTCATTATAAAATTTTAAAAGTAATACACATAGCAGCCTCGGTCATCGTATATATCAAATAAAATCGAAAATTTCTCTTTATTGTTTACGGCTAACTGAACTCTAATGTTCAAAGAGGGCTCTTTTGCCAGCTCAAAATTAAAATGGCGCAGCAGTATGGATCTCAAAAAATTTGGCTCAAGCGCCTTTTCTTTTATAAAGATAACGCCCGCTCTGGCGCCGTTTTTATAAGGCTTAGCTTTTGTGTATTGCCCCTTCATATTTTTAAGAAGATACTCCTCTATTTTCTCATCTCTTTCCCAAAAAAGAATTCTATAAACTATGCTATCTAAGTGGCTTGCTTTTGAAATTAGAAACATAATTAATCTAATTTTAGCCTCGACATCGATATTTTCAAAATCTATTCTTGATCTGGCTACGCCTCTTTTATTTCTGCTTATTTTTCTAAATTCTATATCGAAATTAGTTGGATCTATAATGCTTTTTATCATTGCCGCCACCTTTCAAAGCCCTTTTGCTGCGTGGTACTATACAAGCTCGCTTTAAAATCCTTATCTACTTTTTCCATTTAAATTTTAATCTCTTTCGCTTTATTTTTATAAAATTTTCCAACTGCTTATCGGTAAAATTTAAAACCTCTTTTCGGTTTTGTAAATTTACATAAGTGTGCCTTATATCACAGCACCTATAAAAAATATATTTCCAATTTTTAATTAGCCAGTCTGCTTCTATCATATTTTTATCTGTTTTAAACAAAAACGGCAGAACCCATAAGCCTGCCTTGTAGCCGCTAATTACGATCAATTTTATAAAATTTACCCCATCATCGTCTTTTGCTTTTACTACGATAAAGCTTACATTTTTCTCATATGGATAGCTGGATTTTCTACATTCGATAATATCTCCGACCTTGATCTTTCCGCGAAATTTCAAGAGAGGAATACTAAGCTTTTCTATCAAATTTGTCTTTATGCGCCTATTGCGTCCGAATTTATCCCTAGGTTTTATCAGTCTGAAACCGGGGATTGTTTCGTCGCAGTCTTCTTTGTAATCTTTCAGTTCATCGCTACTAAGGTAATTATCGGAGCATATAAATACCTCCTGGGGGCTCGCATTGATGCCGAAATTTGCTAAATTACGAATCAATTGCTCCTTGTCCACGACAAATCCCGCTTTGCTTGATAGCATCTCGCTAGGAAGCTCAAAGTATCTGTTATCTTTTAAATTTAAAAGACAAGGATTTTCTGTCCAGAAACATCGCTCATCGCAGACCATAAGCTCATCGTCGTTAAATTTTATAATATCGCCTCTTTGTAAGTCATTGTCGAAGGTTGATATTGGTAAGATGGTCATTTAAAGTCCTTTTTTGCTTGCTAGATTAAACATGTTCATAATAAATTTTTCGTTATTTGTAATCGCTAAATTACACCTCTATACTCACATCTTTATACTTTTCATAAAGCCTCGGCTTTAAAATTTTATCACGATACTCTTTGCCCGCCTTTGTCATACATATCCAATGGCTATATCTGCTCCATGTGTTAGGGTCTTTCCAAGTTATCTCTGCTTGGGGAGTTATTTTGTCCTCCTCTAAAAATTTATATCCAAAAAAGAAATTATCCCTGAAATATATCCACTTTTCATAAAGCGACATACCTAGATCGATCTTGGATAAATTCGTATCGAAGTCAGCCCATTTCTTTCTTAAATTTCCGCGCTCTATGCCGAAGTCTATCATACCCCCTAAAAATAGTTGGCCCATTACCCCGAAATACTCTCCCGCATATGTCGGATAGGCTGAAATTTCAGGGTTATCTTCGTCCGCTAGCATATAGTCGCTTCGGATAATCCCATATAGTTCAAACCATTCGTACCAATCAAAGATTTCATATTCAAGGTAATCCAAAATATCTTTTTTCCTGGCACCCGGAATTTTAGCTAATATGCGAACAAACGAATCCATCCAGCAATCAAATCCTAAAGCCTTATAAAGTTCTTCATCTTTGTTAAAAACCCAGCCGTATAGTTCATTCGGTTTCAAAATTTTAAATTTCATAGTATCTCCTTTCTAAATTTAATCGGTTACCGATAGAATTTACCTCATCGATCCGTTTGATTGATCTCATATAAACTCGTTAATATAAAAATTATTTGATTCCGAGAGCTTGGGCATACTTTTTATTATTTCATCTAAATCGACGCTCTTTATTTCGGCGCAATTTTTTACATCGCCGCAGATACCGATAAAAATAAGATCGTCTCTGTTTTTGCCTATAAATTTACCCTTTGCGTAATAGCCGCCTTCAAATCTTTCATAGGCTATATAATATAATATTTGCTTTAAAATTTTACTTTGATCCAGCTTGAAATAGGTGCAGAATTTCGCGCCCTCTATATCTTGCGATATGTCGGTGGCGCCTACGGAGCTTTTTTCATATTTTTTAAGATCTATTTTTCGGATATTGTTTTCATCTCCTTCGCCGATTGCTCCAAGCACGCGAAAGTCCCTATCTATCTCGCCGTAAATATCAAAAAACAGATAACTGTCCTTAAAGCTTTTATAGGCGAATTCCTTTACGGCGTCCTTAACAATTTCGATATTTGCAAGCGTAACTTCGGTCTTTTTGCAAGATTCGTTTTTTATCTCTACTTCGATCATCTAAGCTCCTTTATTTGTCTTGCTAAATTTTAATCCGTTAGCCATTTTACCACATGCTCCAATAATTCCTCTAAATTTTCAGCTCCGCAACTTCCTTTGAGTTCGTTTTCCGTGGCATTGATGAAAAACCAATCCTCGTCATCTCTATCGATATTTATTTTGATCGGCTTTTTCCCGCTCTCGCCATCGATTTTAATCAACCAACCGGGATTATCGACCGTTTCTAGCGTAAGGCCATATTCATGCTCCCATTCTCCGTCGCATTTGGAAGCATACCAGTTTTGTATAAGCTTTAGATTATTCATCGCTCCTCCTTTAATTTCATAAATTTTAAAATTCTCAATTTGTTAGGCTTTGATATTGCAATTGAAGCAAGGCTTCTTTGCTATTTAAATTTAATCGCTTATTAGAAATTTCTTTTCCACGCCATCTTCCTTTATGTCGATTATCTTCCACCCCGGTCTATTTAAAAATTTTATAGCTTTTTCATCCAGTTCGGACAAGGGCTCCTCAAGATTAAATTTAGTTTTATAGTAATATAGCGAAAGATCTCTTTTATTGCCCTGATCCATAAGCTGCATTATGCACTTATCGTTTGGATACCCACTATCATAGCGGTTTATCATCATAAACGCCTCGCAGCTTTTATGAAACGGAAAGCGACCGAAATTAAAAAGATTGCCGACGAGCTCAAATACAAGGACAAAAAACAGAAATAAAATGAATAGCTTGATCATTCTGCGTTTCATTGCGGCGCTTCCTAAATTTTGAAATCAAAAATTCGTTTGTGTTTTAAATGCCAGACGATATTTGCGCTCAAGTCGCGGGTGTGCTCAAGCGCTAGTAGCGGTCTGGCGCAAAATTTACGACGCTATCTCGCTTTTTGCCGCGCCAGCTGCGGCGGATTCGCTTTCGTCCATGATGATGAGCTGTTTTGCGCGCTTGATCTTGGCATCGTCGCGAAACGCTGCGCGCACCTTGTCCATGCCGGTGTAAAATTCCTTCATCAAAACAAGGCACAGATACGCGCCGAATTCCGTCGTGCGGATAATCTCGCCCTCGATCCGCACGGCTCCTGCAAGCCTTAGCAGGCTAAGCTCTCTGCCCAGTTCGCGGCGCAGGTTTAGATCGTTTGCGGCGTTAAATTTAGCGATGTCGATCTCGCCGTTGAAAAGCTCGGTCAAAAACAGATATTTCGCGCGCTCGGATCTGCTAAAATCGCAAGTGGCGATTACGGTGCTTTCGTTTTTGCGCACCCTGCTTGCGTACTCTTCGAGGTTAAACGCATTTACGAGCAGCCTGCCTCCTAAGAAACTAAAAGCGCCGCTTCCGATGCCTACGTATTCGTGGTTTGTGCCTACATACTCGTCGCTCATATTTGATTTTTCGCGAGCAAAGGCCCATGCGTTGCTGCGGTGCCAGCTTGCAAATTCCTTGCAGATGATAGAGTAAAACTCCTCTTCGCGGTCTATGTTGCTAACGCCGAGACTTCGCGCTATTTGATCGCGCATCAAAGGCGATTTCATCAGCGGATACAGCGTGATCTGTTCGGGCTTCACCGCTTTTGCCGCTTCGATGTCGCGAAGTAAAATTTCGCGAGTTTGAAACGGAAAGTTAAAGATCAGATCTAGGCTTAAAATCGGCAAAATTCCGACCGCTCGGGATAGCTTTTCTTGTAAAATTTCGCCCGAGCCGAATTTGTCGTAGCGCGAAGCTTTGCGTAAAATATCGTCATCAAAGCTCTGAACCCCCACGCTTAGGCGGTCTATGAGCCCGCGAAATCGCAGCAAGCTCTCAGGCTCGATGTGGTTAGGGTCGCTCTCGCACGAAACCTCTTTAATGCTAAAAAGCGACTTGGCAAGCTCCAGCGTGCGCGCTAGCTCCTCCTCGTCGATAAGCGTCGTGCCGCCGCCTACATAAAGCGTCTCAAAGTCGTAGCCTGCGTCTTTCGTGCGCTGCATCTCGGTGCGTAGCGCGCTGAAATACGCCTTACACGCGCCGCGCTCGTAGGCGTATTTGTGAAAGGAGCAGTACGGGCAAAACGTGTGGCAGAAGGGCACGTGCATGTAGAGCATATATTTTTTATCTGTGTTTGGAATTTTGGCGATATTTTCCTGCGTGATGTCGATTCTAAGGGAGTTGTAGAGGGATTTTTGCATGGTGTCGGCGGCGTATTTTTTGGCGAAGCTATGCACCATTTGACTGATAAAATTCATAAAACTTTAACCTTTTTTAAACTTAAAAATTAATTTTTGAAGTTTATCGAAAACTAACTTATAAATTTATCAATAATTTAATAAAAAGCGCAGCGCCGCCATATACATTAGCGTAGGAAGCGCTATCGTAACGAGGGAATTACGAAATTTAGCATGCACAACAAACGCCATAATTAGGCAAAATAGCAGCGCCGCTGTTTGCAGCGCGTCCGCGCTAAAAGCTCGCCCGCCCGAAAAGCTAGGCAACATCGTCTTAAACGCGTAAATCGTCAAAACGACCATTATCAGAAGACCCGAGTTTTTCTGCAGATACGATAAGCTTGGACTCGCGGTCTTTTTCTTAAAAAGCAGCAGCGGCAAAAATCGCGTCAAAATCGTAGCGAGCGAGGCCAGAAAGATATAGGGCAAAATTTCCACTACCTACCCCTTTTTAAGAATTTTCGCAGCCTGCGTCCCGCGCGCGAAGGTCGCTCGAAGTATTTACGAAAGAGCAGCAGTACCGCAATGCCGAAAATCAGGGTGCCGAATAAAAAGTATTTTGCAGGAAAGATAAAAAGCCCCGCAAATGCGCAGGCAAATCCTAGCAATAGCACTTTGTATTGCGGATTTGCTTTAAAAACCTCATAGGTTAGCATCGCAAAAAGCGCCGTAAGGCTAAACTCGACCCCGCTAAAATCAAGCTTTAAGCTTGCCCCCAAAACAGCCCCCGTAACGACGCCCGCAACCCAGTAGGATTGATTTAAAACCGCGGTTAGATTATAGAGCAGATCAAGCTCCGCTAGCCTTTGCGGCGTTACGGGTCGCTCGCTGCTAAGCTCCTCGGGGCGCAAAAACGCGCGCGCTTTTAGCAGCGCAAAGGTTTCGTCGGTAAGGGCATACACGGCGTAAATTTTATGACGTACGAAGCGCAGCTCGTCCAGTAGCGACATCGTATAGAAAAAATGGCGAAAATTTAGCAAAAACGCCACGACGAAGGTATCTACGAGCGAGGCGTGAGTTACGATGAAGGCGATCAGCACGAACTCCACGCTGCCTGCGTAGATCAGCAGCGATGTTAGCGCGAGCGCCCATACGGGCAGGTCTTGGCTGATGCCGTAGATACCAAACGCCAGCCCCAGCGGCACGTAGCCCATCATCACGGCGAGGGTGGATCTAAAAATTTCAAATTTACTCATAGCTTTCCTAAATTTAAAAGCGCGATTTTAGCTAAAATTTTATTAAATTTTCAAAGGCGTGCGGGCGAGATCTGTGTCGCCGCTAGCGAGTTTTATGCGGTGATGCGCCGCAAGAAGAGCTGTAAAATTTACTCGCTTCGGCGCCGTAAAATTTTAAAATTTAGCCTGCGTAGAATTTTGCGAAATTTTAAAATTCCGGGGAGCGGATTTTTAAATTTAGCCTAAAATACGTGGCGCAAAAGCACGAATGCAAACGCCGAAAGCAGCGCCGAGACGGGTAGGGTGATGATCCACGCTAGCCCGATCGGCTTCATCAGCGACCAGTTTGTGCTGTGATTTACCAAGCCGATTCCCAAAATCGCGCCGATTAGCACGTGGGTCGAGGAGATCGGCAGCCCCAGCACCGATGCCGCCATGACGACGACGGCGCTTGCGAGCTCGGCGCTAAAGCCGGAGGCTGGGTGAATTTTGGTGAGATTGGTGCCTACGGTGGCGATTACCTCTTTGCCGATGAACCAAAGCCCCGCTATGAGGGCTACTGCGAACATTATCATAATCTGCTGCGGCACGGGAGTGGAGGGATTGATACTATTCGTAGCCATCGTATCGATGATGGCGGCAAACGGACCCACGGCGTTTGCGATGTCGTTGCTGCCGTGCGAAAAGGCAAAGCCGCTAGCGGTGAGCACCTGAAGCCAGCTAAACATCAAAAAGGTTGATTTATTCAGATCCGAGCGGCGCAGAGTTTTTGCGAAAATAAACATCAAAAGCCAGGTAATTAGCGTCGACATACCGATGATGAGGTAGTTGTAAAAATTCGTAAGCCCGAAATTTAGATTATGCAGCCCCTTAAATATCAGCATCGCCGAGATCACAAAGGCTCCGATACCGGCTACGGCAGGGATGCCGAATTCCAAAGCTTTGTGGGATTTTAGCTTCTCTTTTTTCGCGTCAAGCTCAATCACCTTTTTATAATACTCGCTATCCAGCTCGCTTGGATCAAAATCGGGATCGCGCATCGCGTAAATATCGTGATTTAGCGCCTCTGCATAGGCGATCTTTTGGATGTCGTCCAGAGTCTCGAAGGTCTTTTTATGCAATTTGCGGAGAGATTTTTTTTCGCGCTTTATGCGGTCGATCTTTATTTGAGCGTAGCGGTTGTAATCCAAAATGTAATGCTTAATTAGCCAGAAAATTCCAAAGGAGATCACGCCGCCTAAAATCGGCGAGAGCACCCAAGAAATCGCTATTTTGCCGATCTTATCCCACTGCACGAGCCACAATGCGGAAGTCTCTGCGGTATTAAGCAGGGCGCCTAGCGTAAGCCCCGAGCCCACGATGCCGCCGATGATCGCATGAGTAGTAGATACGGGCAAGCCCTTTCTGCTGGCAAAAAGCAGCCATGCCCCCGCCGCAAAAAGCGCGCTCATCATTACGTAGATAAAGTCTCTCGGATGCACGTCCATTTTGCTAAGATCGATTATGCCGCTGCGGATCGTCGAGGTTACTTCTCCGCCTGCGATTACCGCGCCGCTTGCTTCAAATACCGCTGCGATACAAAGGGCTTGTGCGATGCTAAGAGTGCCGCTTCCGACGCTGGTGCCGAAGGAATTTGCCACGTCGTTTCCGCCGATATTAAAGGCCATAAAGATGCCCAAAAATACCGAAACTAAAAATAGCATTTTATCGCCGCTTCCTATAAAACCGAATCCCCAGATAAGAAAATAGATTGTTACGCCGCAGAATATGCCGTAGAAAATGAGACTTATCTTGCTAGATTTCATAGCTCTCCCTTAAAATCCGCGAAATTTTACCACACGCGCCTTAATCCCCACTAAATCGCACGAGGGAGGTATATTAAATTTTACTTTTAAAAGCGAATTTAGTGGCGCGCGCTAAGCTTTATTAAATCAATACTTCGTTACAATCCACATTAAATTTTAAAACCGAGGCGAAAAATGTCTAGAATTCCGCTGCAAAGCCCGTATTTCGGAATATTCGTAATGCTAATCCTAGCCTTTTGCGTCTTTTCGCTCATCGTTAAACTATCCTCTTTGGTAGGCTCGCGTTTGGCAGACAGGCGCGACGAGCGGCTAAAGGGCGAAATTTACGAAAGCGGTCCCGAGGCCGTCAAACAGCCCAACCGAATGAACTCCCACTTTTTTTTAATAGCCGTGCTTTTCATACTTTTTGACGTCGAGATTATCTTTATGTTTCCGTGGGCGGTAAATTTTAAAATTTTAGGCGTGTTCGGGCTTGTAGAGATGGCGTTTTTCATCGTATTATTAGGCATCGGTTTCATCTACGCCTGGAAAAAAGGAGCGCTAAATTGGCAGAGCATAAGATAAACTACGCGCGCGAAAACGGGCTTCCCGTAGTTCTTACCACCGTCGATAAGCTAATTGCGTGGGGCAGGAGCAACTCTTTGTGGGCGATGACGTACGGGCTTGCTTGCTGTGCGATCGAGATGATGGCGGCGGGCGCGGGCAGATTTGACTTTGACCGCTTCGGCACGATATTTCGCGCAAGCGCTAAGCAATCAGATGTGATGATAATCGCAGGCACGCTTAGCAAAAAGCACGCCGAGTTTACGCGCCGCCTATACGACGCGATGCCCGAGCCCAAATGGGTCATCAGCATGGGCAGCTGCGCCAATACCGGAGGGATGTTTAATACCTACGCGACGGTACAGGGCTGCGACCGCATAGTGCCAGTTGATATCTATCTGCCTGGATGCGCGCCGCGCCCCGAGACGCTACAGTTTGCGATGATGGTGCTGCAAAAAAAGATCCGCACCCAAACCCCGCGCCGCGCGCAAAAGGCAAAAAGGCTGATCTGATGAGAAAATTTAATCCCAAAGGCGATCAGAGTAAAAAAAATTACTACAAAGACAGATTTTTTATCCCCGAGGAAACACCTAAATCCAGCGCAAACGAGAGCGACTTCAAAGACGATCTGGACGCGCTTGAAGGCGTCCAAATTTTAAACTCATACGTGGAATTTAACACTCTCGTACTCTACGTGGAGCCTGCGCAAAATTTAGCGGCGCTGCGCGCGCTTAAGAGCGCGGGATATGAAATTTTGTGCGAGCTAAGCGGCGTAGATTTTACCGAGGCTCGCGGCGGCATCGAGGTTTTTTATCAGCTTTTGGATATCAAAAGAGCGCGCCGCGCGCGGCTAAAGTGCTTCGTGCCGAACGAGAGCTTTTTGCAAAGCGCTGCGGGCATCTACAAAAGCGCGAACTGGGCGGAGCGCGAGCTATACGATATGATGGGCGTTTGGATAGAGGCCCATCCGAACTTAGCGCGCCTAATAATGCCCGATGATTGGCTCGGACACCCGCTTTTGAAATCCTATCCGCTGCAAGGAGACGAGTTTGCGAAGTGGTACGAGGTGGATAAAATTTTTGGGGTTGGCGCACGCGAACGGATCGGCGAAGAGAACCGAAATTCCGCATTCGTGAACGAAAAAGATACCTTTAACTTCGCGCGGCTCTATCACGAGGGCGGTTACGGCGAGCCGCGGCCGCAAGAAAAAATTTTACAAGAATATCAAGAAGAGGGCGGCGTGCGTTTCGTAAAACGCGTTAAACGCGGAATTTACAAGATCATCACAAAGAGAAAATAATGCAAAATCCAAGCAAGCTAAGACCGTTTTTCGAAAACATCGAGTACGAGCGCGAGGGCGCGAATATGATCTTAAATTTCGGTCCGCAGCACCCAAGCGCGCACGGCCAGCTAAAGCTAGTGCTGGAGCTTGACGGCGAGCGTATCGTGCGTGCGCGTCCGGGCGTGGGCTATATGCACCGAGGCATCGAAAAGATGGCAGAAAATATGATCTACGCAGAATTCGTCCCCGTAACGGATCGCATCGATTACATCGCATCAGGCTCGAACAACTACGGCTTTTGCGCCTCGGTCGAGAAGCTCTGCGGCATCGAAGTGCCGCGCCGCGCGCAGATCATCCGTACGATTTTGCTGGAGCTTAATCGTATCAGCTCGCACCTTCTGTTTTTGGGTACGCACGCGCTTGATATCGGCGCGATGACGGTATTTCTCTACTGCTTTCGCTCGCGCGAATACATACTTGATCTCATAGAAAAATACTGCGGCGCGCGCCTTACGCACAATAATATCAAAATCGGCGGCGTATTTTTGGACCTGCCTAACGGCTGGATAGAGGAGATGTTGAAATTTTGCGACGAATTCCCGAGCGACATTAAAGAGCTTGAAGATCTACTCGATACCAATAGAATTTGGCTGATGCGAACCGAAGGCGTGGGCGTGATCTCGCACGAAGACGCTCTTAGCTGCGGCTGTAGCGGAGTGACGCTCCGCGCTAGCGGGCATGCTTGGGATATCCGCAAAGAGGAGCCCTATCTCATCTACGACGAGCTTGATTTTGACGTGCCGTATGCGAGCGAGGGCGACTGCTACGCACGTTATAAATGCTATATGGCGGAGATGCGCGAGAGCCTTAAAATTTTGCGCCAGTGCGCGAAACACTATCCGCTAAGCGATCCGCAAATTTTAGCGATCGATCCCGCTTACGTAAATCCTAGCAAAGAGCAGATCATGACGCAAAACTACTCGCTGATGCAGCATTTCGTGCTGGTTACGCAGGGCTTGCGCCCGCCTGTGGGCGAAATTTACGCCGCGAGCGAGAGCCCTAAGGGCGAGCTTGGATTTTATATCCGCTCGATGGGCGAAAGCCGCCCGTACCGCCTTAAGATCCGCACGCCGAGCTTTTGGCACTGCGCGGTCTATGAAGAAATTTTACCCGGGCAGTATCTTGCCGACGCCGCGGCGATCATCGGCAGCACGAATATCATTTTAGGCGAGGTGGATCGATGAAACGCTACGATTTGAGGCATCTGGGCGATAAATTTTTAAACCGCATGGGCGAAATTTTAAAAAATTCCGCTCGCGGCGAGACGATGATCTTTATGTTTGAGATGGGCGATTTCAGCGCGGTTCAAAAGAGCGCCGATCTGGTGGAGGGGCTAAATTCCACGCTTTTAAGCTCGATCCGCTATAACCAAGTCGATTGGATGGTCGTCGCCAAAAAGGGGAGAGGATGAAAATTTTAAATTTCGCGTCGCTGCTTAGCTTGCAAAATCCCGCGCTCGCAGAAGATTTTAAGAGCGCTGAAATTTTAAGCGTATCGCCGCTGCAAGATCCGCATCTTCCGGGCGAGCTGATAAAATGCGAGATCGGCGCGCAAAGCTTCGTGCTGGCGCTAATCTGCGCTAGTTTTTGCGACGAGAAATATTTTGCGGATCTGGATCTGGAGTATCTAAGCGGCGAAAGCAGCGTGGGCGAGGAGGAGATCGAGCAGATCGCGGAGTTTTTACGGGGAGGCTGCGACGCGCTTTTGATCGACGATGCGCTTATTAAAACCCATCCCGACGCCGAAAATATCAAAGCCTTTCTATCTCTCATAGCGGCGAAGTTCGGGGTTAAAATTTTAAGCTTACGCGGCGAGCGAGCTGATTTTGGCGCGCAAGAGCGGGCAAATTTAAGCCCTCTAAAAGAGCCTGAGAATTTCGACGGCGCCGTGGTTTTCAAACACGATGCGGACGAGCGGCTCATCGGCGGAAGGTATTTTTGCATGGTCGCTAAGATCAAGGGTGGCGATCGCGTCCGCATAAAGACGCCGCACCTAAATTTAGAAAAAGAATTTATTTTGGATGAGGAGCTAAAGGGCACGATCGCGCTTTTAGGCTCGCGCGGGCAGGGCTTTGGCGGTTATAATTTCGAACTCGCAGAAATTTCTAAGGTTTAAAATGGCAAAGATCACGATCGACGGTAAAGCTTGCGAGTGCGACGAGGGCGAGTACATCTTGCAGGTCGCGCGTCGCTGCGGCGTTTTTATCCCTGCGCTTTGTTATCTAAGCGGCAGTACGCCGACGCTCGCATGCAGGCTTTGTATGGTCGAAGCGGACGGCAAGCGTGTCTATAGCTGCAACGCCAAAGCCAAAGACGGCATGGTCATCTACAGCCGCAGCCCCGAGATCGACGCCGAGCGCGAGGCGATCACGCAGGTTTATTGTATCAACCATCCGATGGCGTGCGGGGTTTGCGATCAAAGCGGCGAGTGCGAGCTTCAAAATTTAGCTCATCTGATGCGCACAAATACCCAAAGCTACGCTATCCGCGATACGGCGCGCGAGGTGCAGGATTGGGGGTATCTAAGCTACGATCCTAGCCTTTGTATCGTCTGCGAGCGCTGTATTACCGCCGCAAAAGACCGCTTGGGCGTAGATGCTTTTAAGCTCGTTCCGCGCGGCGGAGACGCGCCGAGTAAGGAGCAAAAGGACGCGATGCCAAAAGATGCCTACGCCGTGTGGAACAAGCTGCAAAAAAGCCTAATCGCGCGGGTAAATGAAAATGATGATTGCGTAAACTACGGCGAGAGCGCGGCGGTCTGCCCGACGGGGGCTCTGGTAGAGCGCGCGTTTAAATACGTTTCAAACGCCTGGGAGCTGCGTCAAATCCCCGCTTCCAATCCGCACAGTAGCGACTGCGAACTGCTTTATTACGAGGTCAAGCGCCGCGGCATAGGCGACGCGCGTGAAAGAATTTATCGCGTTAGCAGCGACATAAATTTTAGCGTTCTGCATGCAGGAGCGCGCTTCGGCTGGGATTTCTCAAACGAGCGGGCGAGCAAAAACGAAGCGGTTTTTGACCGCATCGTGCGCGGCATCGAGGACGGCGAGATTAAAAATATTAAATTTAATAGCTTCATCACCAACGAAGAAGCGCGGATTTTAGAGCTTTTGCGGCAAAAATTTAAGCTCGCTCTGATTAACGATGAAGCGCTTGCGTATCAAAAATTCCTGCGCGAATTTTCAAAGCTTAGCGGCACGAAATTTTATAATGCGGATTCACAGACGATTAAAAACAGCGATTTTATAGTCGTCTGCGGCACGTTTTTACGTAGCGACGCGCCAAATCTGGGCTATGCGGTAAACAGCGCCTGTAAGATAAATAAGGCAAGCGGGATCTATTTTCATCCGTTTTGCGACGAGGGTATTAAGGGCTTTAGTAAAAATTTCATCCATCAGCCGCACGCCGCGGGCTTGGAGGCACAGATCCTGCTTTGGATCTTGCAAAAGTTCGGGCGCGATCTACCTGAGTGGCTGGATGCAAAACTCGTGGCGGAATTTGAAATTTCGCGCGCCGCGGCGGAGGAAAATTTAGACGAGAAACCCGCAGATTCGCAAAATCTTGAGAATTCTGCGGAGGCAAATGGCTCTGGGAATGTTGCGAGTGTGAGCGGTGCCGAAAATTCCGCAAAAAATTCCGCGCAGAATTCCGAAAATCCTGCGGAAAGTAAAATTTCAAATTTTGCCCGCGCGCTGGGTCTGGACGAGCAAAAAATAGATGAAATTTTGGCTAAAAAGGAGCATTTTTCGCTTATCATCGGCGAGGATTTTATCCGCACGCCAAATAGCGCCATGCTTGCGCGTCTAGCGGGCTTGGTGCAGCGCTACACGCCGCTAAAAGTGCTAGTGGTGCCGCCGCGTACGAACAGCCTGGGCGTCGCGCTCATCTGTGAGCTTAGTGCGCAAACGAGCGCGGGCGAGACGATAGGCTACAATGAAGCGGGCGATATTAGTTTCGGCGTGCTGGAAGCGGATCTGGACGCGCCTAGCTTGGTGCAGCAGGAGGGCACGTTTACGAACTATGACAAGCGCGTGGTGCCCACCAATGCGGCGCTTGATTACGGCGGATACGAGCTAAACGACATCGCCTGTGCGCTGGGAGTTTGCGCGGAATACGCAATCAGCTATACGTCAAACTTGGGCGCGGATTTTGAGCAGGTTAAATTTGATGATTTAGAAAA
>NZ_CALHHT010000444.1 GCF_938031315.1 uncultured Campylobacter sp. | reverse complement strand
ACTATCGATGAATATGCAACACCGGGCGAATTAGTCGAATATGTATATAATCCTCTAGAGATAGCCCAGAGGCCGGAATACAAATTTCTATTTACAGAAACAGAACTAAAAGCTATAGCAGAGTATAAAGAGATGATCGATTATTTTTATAGCAAATATGACTACGATGAGATATATGACAATATGCCTGAAATTTGGAAAAAGATAATGGAGAAGTCATTAAAACTACTGAATATACTTGGTTTCACTCTTGACGATTTTTATGAGTGCGGGGATTTAAAATCCAAAACCAACGAAACCCACATCCCAATAAAAGGAAACCCAAATGCAAATTAACGGAAAAGAGATATTTGAGAAAGGCGGTCTTATGTTTCATTTAAGCCTAATGGCTTCTTTGGAATATCAGGACAAATATATCGTTCATCCCACAATCAATAAATATGAAGATCCGTCGGAAATGGCGGAACTTTTATATACCGAATGTAAGAACGCTTTATTGGAGCAATTTGAATTTTGCTTCCTGCCATACGAGAGGGATGCGCTAAGAGAACTTATGGAGCTCATAGATAGATACTTTAAAGATCAAAGCTTACTAGAAGGCATAGGTGAATATTTGGTCTATCACAATAAATCTTGGATAGAGGTTAGAGAGTTGGCCTTAAAGACCTTGCATATTTTTGGCTACGATTTGGAGGACTTTGACTATGATTAGACCCGGATTGAGCCTGGCAGAATGAAATTTATCGTATATATCTTTAATCTGCTACTATGTCTAAGCGCCTGGGCTTTTATAAATATTAATGGTATAGGCGATAGTAAATCAAGCTCTATAGCAGCAGGTATAGGCATAAGCGGCAAAAAACACAAAGACTAAGGTTTTTTATCCACAAAATATAAAAATTCTAAATAAGGAAATAAAATGAAATTTTTAAAACGATACAAAAATATTATTCTATTACCATTTTTGCTAATTATTTCGTTTTTTGTTTTTCGTATGATTTATACGGAAATAATTAGCGAGTGCGCCCCAATAAGGCTTTTTTCAAAAAATTCTCTAAGCAACAGCGGTTATGTTGAGTTAAAAGCAAAATGTATAAAAAAGGCTTTGGAAAATGAGGATAATCACCTTATTATACAGTATTTTAAAAGAGAAACTAGCGAGTGCCTTAAAATTATTGATGAATCGTCAAAGATCCCACATAATCTGATTAGAGTTAATAGCTTTGAAGAGTGGAAAAAATTAAGACTTACAGATGCCGACAATATAATTTGCCCTATCGGTAATTCTAAAAAGAGCGATATTAGCAATGAAAGCAAATAAATTTACAAATTATTCAAATTTACGAAGTTGGGGCTGCTCATCAAGCAAAACATTAGCCGCAATTTGAAGTGTAAATTTCAAAATTTACTATTTTATGCCGCGCGTTTTTTGCGGCTGCATATCCGATAAATTTAGAAGAGCGCCGCAAAAGGTGCCGTCAAAAAAGCGAAATTTAACGCGAAATTTTATATAATCTTGCGATTTAATGCGAGGAGATAGGATGAATAAAAAGGCGTATTTCGGGAGTTTCGGCGGGCAGTTCGTGCCCGAAACGGCGATGTTTGCGCTCGAGGAGTTGGAGGATGCGTACAGCACCATAGCGCAGACTAAGGAATTTAAAGACGAGCTAGGTTACTTGCTGCGCGAATATGCGGGGCGTCCGACGCCGCTGTATCACGCTGCGCGCCTTAGCGAGCACTACGGGCATGAAATTTATCTAAAGCGCGAGGATCTTAATCATACGGGCGCTCATAAAATCAACAACGCCCTAGCGCAGGCGCTACTAGCCAAAAAAATGGGCAAAAAAAAGGTCATCGCAGAAACCGGCGCAGGCCAGCACGGCGTGGCGACGGCGACGGCAGCGGCGCTATTTGGGCTTGAGTGCGACGTGTATATGGGCGAGACCGACGCTGCGCGCCAGCAGCTCAACGCCTTTAGGATGCAGCTTTTGGGCGCAAATTTGATCAAAATCGGCACCGGTTTAAAAACGCTCAAAGAGGCGACCACCGCGGCGATTCAGGCGTGGGTGAATGAGATAGAGAGCGTATTTTACGTCATCGGCTCGGCGGTCGGGCCGCATCCGTATCCGAAGATGGTTAGGGATTTTCAAAGCGTCATCGGCACCGAGACCAAATCGCAGCTTGCGAGCAAGGGGATCAAGGCCGATTACGTCCTAGCCTGCGTGGGCGGCGGAAGCAATGCGATAGGAATTTTTAGCGCGTTCGTGGATGATCCTAGCGTGCAGCTCTTGGGCATCGAAGCGGGCGGCTTGGGCGCACAAACCCTTTATCACGCAGCGACTATTACCAATGGGCGCGCGGGCATCATCCACGGTATGAAAACGATTGTGCTACAGAATAAATTCGGCATGATCGAGCCTGTTCACAGCATCTCGGCGGGGCTTGATTATCCTGGAGTGGGCCCGGAGCACGCGCATCTGCACGAGATAAGTCGCGCAAAATACGAAGCGGTAACCGACGATGAGTGCATCACGGCGCTTAAGTTGCTCTGTAGGCTCGAAGGCATCATCCCCGCGATCGAAAGCGCGCATGCGCTAGCGTATTTAGAAAAGCTCTGTCCACAGTTAAAAGGCAGAAAAACGATCGTCGTAAACGTAAGCGGCAGGGGCGATAAGGATATGGATACCGTGATGAATTACAAAAAAGGAACGATTTATGGATAAGATCAAGGCGGCCTTTGCGGGCAAAAAGGCGAACATCGGCTATATCGTGGCTGGCTATCCGAGCCCAGCGCATACGAAAGAGTTTTTGTCAAATTTAGACGAAAGCGCGATCGATCTGCTTGAGATCGGCATCCCGTATTCCGATCCGCTCGCGGACGGTCCGGAAATTTTTAAGGCGAGCTTCTCCGCGGTGCAAAACGGCGTAAACGCGGGCACAGTATTTGAAATTTTAAAAGAGGTGCAAACGCGCAAGCCGCTCGTGTTTTTGGTCTATTATAACGTGATCTTTGCCTACGGCGCGCGCGAGTTTGTAGCGCAGGCGGCGCGCTACGGCATCAGCGGACTAATAATCCCCGATCTGCCGTATGAGGAAAACGAGGAAATTTTCGCGCTTTGCGAGGAGTTCGGTATCGCGCTCATCCCGCTTATTAGCGTTACGAGCGAGCACCGTGCCGCGCGAGTTTTGAGCCGCGCGCGGGGCTTCATCTACGGCGTGGGAGCTATCGGCGTGACCGGAAGCAAGCAAACGCCGATTTCACGCCTAAAAAATATGGTCGCAGATCTTAAAAAAATGAGCGATCTGCCCGTAGCGATCGGCTTTGGTATCCGCACGGCGGGGGATGTGCGTGCTACGAAAGAATACGCAGACGGTGCTATCATCGGCACTGCGATCGTAAATTTATGCGCAAATTACGGCGGGCGCGAGCTACAAAACAAGATCGCCGAACTTTTTAACTAACGGAAAGAGCATGAAAAAGATATTTTTGATTTTAATCGCAAATTTTTGTCTCGGCGCCAATTTGATGCAATATGATCTTTTCAACCACGACGACAGCGTCGACATCGCCTTGGCGTTTGACTCCGCATACAAGCCCGACATCGTGCGCAGCGTCGATGGGCAGTCGATGAGCCTTATTTTAAAAGGGCTTGGCGGCGATGAGAAATTTAACGAAATGCGCACCAATCAAAAGGTCTTAAAAAGCTTTACGATTGCGCCCAAAGGCAAGGATATCGAGATCAATTTCCCTACCGGAGCCGATCTATCAGTCGATGCTCTTACTCAAGACGGCAATTTAAAGCTCATTTTGCGCGTAAAAAATCCCGCTTTCGATCAAAGTAAGATGAGCGTCAAAAGTGAGGCGAATGAGACGGCGCAAAGCAGCAGCAACGGGATTTCCGTGATGCCGATAATAGTAGCATTACTGCTTGCGGCTGCGGCTTTCGTCGGCGTGCGAAAATTTTTATCACACAAGCCGCAAAAAAGTATCGACGAGACATGGCGGGTTTTTGAAGACGACGCTAGCATGGAGGGCGCCGATGTGGACGAAGCAGGCATCGATAAAATTTTAAACGAATCCTCTTTTAAAAATCAGAGCGGATCAAAGAACCCAAATTATTCTGACGCGCAGGAGTTTGCGAAGAAAGATGAAGCCTCTGCTTTAAATTCCAAAAATTCTAACGACTCAAAAAACGTAGATAGCGCAGATTTTTTTAGGGGCGAGAACATGAGCGAAGAGAGCATGCGCGATAAATTTTACGATGAGGTTGCGCGTGCCGAGCGTTCGGAAGCTACGGAGGCGGACGAAAGCTCTGAGAGCGCCGAGAATATAGGCGTAGCGGATAAAATTTCGCCGCTTAAAGTAAGCCCTGCCGAGAGTGGTACGATGGAATTTCGCGAGGGAGCAAAAGAAAGATCGGATGCAAAAGAGCCCAAGGTTTCGGCATTTAAAAGCATTTTAGAAAATGAGTTGCTTAGCTCGGATACCGCAAGACCTAGCGATGTGCGAGTAGAGCTTGTGCGCGAGATCGACGAAAATAATGCTGCCGTAGTGCTAAGCTTTGCGGGCAAAAAACATCTAGTGGTGTTAAAAAGCTCCAACGCTATTGATTGATGAGGCGTGGAATTTCGCAACTTGCGGGCTTTGCGACCCATAAAATTTTGCAGTTTGTTAAATTTTAAAAATTGCGGAATTTTATAGCGCTAGAAATTTATGCCACATTTAAGCCCCATCGCCAAAAGGTCGCGATGAGGCTTAAATTTAAAAAGAAAGAGGACGCAAGCTCGGGTAAGCTTTAAAATTTAACCCGCGCCTCGCCCGTATAAGCTTAATCTAAAATCTTACTTCCAAATCGACGTAGAAATTTCGTCCCGCGCCGACTACTACGGTATCTCGCGTGCGGTTTGCGTTGATGTAGTGCTTATCGAAAATATTATTTACGCCAAAGCTTACGTCCGCGCCGTCAAGGACTGGAATAACGCCGTTTTTGATCTTGTAGCTTCCTCTAAAATTAGCGATCGTAAAGGACTTATCTACATAAAAATACTCCCTCTCGCGTGCAAAATATGAAGCGGGTTTGGAGTGAGGTTTGAAATAGTGGCTCACCTGAAATCCTAGACTCAAATCTTGCAGCGGCGAATAATCTATGTTCGCGCTTAACTTTTTGGCGTGGTTATTGATGTTTTCGTGCGTCTTTTTATTGTAAATTCTAAGTCGCTCGAAGCTCGCGCCGAAATCAAAGTCCTGCGTTTGGTAGTTTGAGCTTAGCTCAAAACCATGCCTTTTGGCTTGATCGATATTTTGATACTGCCCGTATTGCTGCGAAAAACCGCCCGGCGGCACGCCTAGATGCGGTAGCGGTTTAATGTCGATCATATCTTCGATCTTGCCGTTAAAGTAGATAAATTTCATATCGAAGTGATCGTCCGTAAAAATTTCATCCTGTTTAAAACTAAATCCGACCTCGTACTCTTTGACGGTCTCGGGCTTTAGATCGGGATTTGGGATGTAATAATAATGCATGTTTATCGGTCCTTCTTGCGACGTCTCATGCGGCGTAGGCGCGCGGAAGCTCTCGCTGTATCCGGCCAAAAGCGTAAATTTATCAAAAATCGTATAAGCAATCGCCGCTCGCGGAGAAAATCTCGAATCTTTAAATTTAGCGGATTTGCCTTTGACCTTGCGATCGAATCTATCGTATCTACCGCCTAAGGTAAGCTCTAAATCATCGTGCAAGCGGATCAAATCCTGCGCGAAAAGCCCGTAGCTATTGTATTCGTTCGGAAAGGAGGCGAAATCTCTTAACGCTCCATTTTGGATAAAGATCGCATCCTCCTGCCTATTTTCGTAATCGCCGCCGAAAGCGAAGCTATGATTTAAAAAGCCCGTATCGAATTCCGAAATATTTTTGATCTCTAATCCCTTACGATCGTCTTTGTTCGTGTAGCTGCCGGTATCTGCGCCGTCGATATAGCCGCGTTTATACTCGGCTCTGCTTTTGTAGGCCTTAAAAGACATATCCACTAGCGGGCTTTGCGGCGTAAAGCTCCAATCAAAAACGTAATCTCTCTGGCTTAAATTTCCGCTTACGAAGAGATCTGCATCATTTTGCCATAGTGTCTGCCACATCGTGTGTAAATTTTCGTCGTAATCAAAGGCGCTGAAGCTTATGCGGTGATCGTCCAAATTCGCGCCGATCTTAAAAAATCCGGTATCGATATGCTCGTTATTAAAGCTCTTGTCGTAGTCTGGGGCGTAGTGCGTGCCGCCGTCTGCGAACTTAACGTTGCCGTAGCTTGCGCGCTTGCCGTAGAGTAAAACGTCGATCGGAATTTCCTCGCCCTTGCCGTAAACCGCGCCGCGCGTGCTATGCATATTGTTTGATTCAAGCCTCTGTCCTAGCATCAAGCCTACGCTTTTGCCCTCGCTTAGATAATCGCTCGCGCTTTTGGTTTGCATATTTACGATACCGCCGATCGCGCCCGAGCCGTGCAGCACGGACGAGGCGCCCTTTATGACCTCGACGCGCTTTAAGATATCGCTATCGGTGCGAAAAGATGAGATCATATTGGAGTAAATTCCCACGCTCCTGCGCACGCCGTCTTGTTTGATGATGACGCGCTCGTCGCTTTGATATCCGAATCCGCGGATCTGAAACTGCCTGCCGATCTGTCGCCCCATATCCATACCGCCATCAACGCCCGGTATCTGCATGATCGAATCGATCACGTTGGTTTTGGCTTTCATATCCTTGGGGGTTAAAATTCCGGCCGAGCCTGCGTATTTTAGGTTATCGACCACGCTCACCGTCGCTTGCACGACGATTTGACCCAGATCCTGCGACTTCGTGGCGTTATTTTCGGCCGCATTCGCTCCGCCTATTGCGCCTATCGCAAGCGGCACCAATAAAATTTGCTTTTTCATGCTCGACCTTTAAAATAAAATTGAAATACATTATTATATATCTACATACTTAAATAAGGTTGAAATTTAATTTCAAAACCATTTGAAATTTGTTTTTATTGGCGGCAAGTAATGCGCCCCGTCTGAGACGTTTTCGCGTTTTGGCTACGTCATGCCTGCACTCTATTTGTGCCATTTCTGCCCCCTCGACTCCGCTCCTTTTATATCCGTTTGTATCGCGTTTCGTCTGACCGCCTCTGCGTCATGGCTTCTCGTTGCGATCTGTCTGCGCCGAAATCGAGCGGCTAAATTCGGCACCTCTATCGCAGCAAAGAGTCTAAATTTAAACGCCCGCGATTCGTTTGCGTTTAAATTTAGCGGCCGCTCGCGCGATTTTAAAATTTAGCTTTTCGCAAATTTAGATCGGAATTTATTTGCTTTTTATTTTACAAAGGATAAAATCGCGTCTAAGAGATCGGTCGATCTAGATTATTTCAGGATCTTTTCATGAATAACGTTAAATGGTACATCATCGCAGGCGCCGTGCTAGGCGTGCTGGGTGCGACGCTAGTGCATTTCGGAAACCCGGGCAATATGGGCGTTTGCGTCGCTTGCTTTTTGCGCGACACCACCGGCGCGCTGGGCTTTCACCGAGCAGCCGCAGTGCAATACATCCGCCCGGAGATCATAGGGCTCGTGTTCGGCGGCTTTTTGGCAAGCGTGCTTTGGACGCGCGAGTTCGCGCCGGTTACCGGCAGCTCGCCGTTTGCGAAATTTTTCCTAGGGATTTTCGCGATGATCGGCTGCCTTGTATTTTTGGGATGTCCGTGGCGCGCGTTTTTGCGCCTAGGCGGCGGCGATTTGACCGCGCTAGCCGGATTAGCGGGTCTGATCTGTGGCGTACTCATTGGGTTTTTGCTTAAAAAGCGCGGCTATGAGGCGAGCAAAGAGGCAAGACTTAGCGGCGCGATCGGAATTTTGCCCGTGCTATTGGGCGCTGCGCTGCTTGCGGCCTTGGTTTTCGGACTAAAAACGGGCGAGGGCGGCGCGCTTTTTATCTCCGCTAAAGGCCCCGGCGCGCAACACGCCGCGGTAGGCATCTCGCTGGCTGCGGGCATTATCGTGGGCGCGGTGATGCACAGAAGCAAATTTTGCAGCGTCGGCGCGTTCGGTAGAATTTTCCGCGGCGATTTCTCGATGTTTTGGGGCGTACTAAGCGTCATCGCGTTTGCGAGCATCGCAAATATCGCGTTTGGGCAATACAAGCTCGGCTTTGAAGGCCAGCCTATCGCACACAACGATTTCGTTTGGAATTTCTTAGGCATGGTGCTCGCAGGACTTTGCTTCAGTCTCAGCGAGGGCTGCCCGGGCAAGCATCTGGTGCAGGCCGGCACGGGAAATTTAAGCTCGGGCGTCTTCGTTATCGGCATGGCGGCGGGCGCTGCGATCGCGCATAATTTCTTGCTCGCAAGCTCGCCTAAAGGCATCACTGAGTTCGCTCCTTACGCGGTCGCGATCGGTTTTGTTTTCGCGCTTTACGTGGGGATTTTTCAAAGACGCGTCGCTTAGCGCGGGCGCTCGGCTCGGTGTAAAGGCATGACGCTGCTGGCATATAAAGTACCGAGTCGCGACGGGTGCCGGGTTTCAGAGCTCGCTCGTCGCGCACTTGCGCTGCTCGGCGTGAGCGGCGCATTTAGAATTTTAAGCTTTGCGAAATTTTATCTGCTCGCCCGCTAGGTGTCGGCAGATCCCTGCCGCGCCTACAATTCAAGTTTTTAAATTTTATTGTTAGCGTTTTAGCGGCGGGCAGGTTAAATTTAGCCGTATGGGCGCCGCATAAAGTAAAATTTAAAAACAAATGGCGATGGCTAAAAGTCGCTAAGCT
Source organism: uncultured Campylobacter sp. (assembly GCF_938031315.1). Lineage (GTDB taxonomy): Bacteria > Campylobacterota > Campylobacteria > Campylobacterales > Campylobacteraceae > Campylobacter_B. Next base: position 950 of record NZ_CALHHT010000444.1, on the reverse strand, counting down.
GCGCTGCGGCACGGTAAAATTTAAAGGGCTTGCCGTGCAAATCGAGCTTTATAAAATAGACACGGGCGCGCGGCGGTAAATTTAGCGCCGCTCTCTCGTAAGCTGTGCTAAATTTAGTGAAATTTATCTCTTGGTATCGCGTCGGATCTGAAATTTTAAGCTTCGCGAAATTCTATTCATCCGTGCGCTTGGCGTAAGCAAGGTTTCTTGCCGCCGAATTCTGCTTTAAAATTTTGCTTTGCTCGGATAAAATTTACCGCGGCTTCGATCTGTTTTTAAATGCGCTGCTACGCGCGCTCTTTAAACTCTCCGCATTCAAATACGATGTCGCAGATCTGTGGAGGCGAAATGGCGAAGCCCAGCTGCTCCAGAGAGATGTCTAGCGGAAATCTCCTATCGTCGCGCAGATAGTTTTCAAGTAGCCCCGCTATCTCGTTAAATTCGCGCTCGCTCGCCAGGATGCTGACGCAGTTTTTCGTCACGACCGCTTCGGATCGCTCGCCGCGAGCAAATTTAAGCCTCATGCCGCGATCGCATTTGAGCTTCTCGCCGCCCTGTTTGAGCTCGAATTCTCGCTCGGCAAACAGCGCGCAAAACCGCTCGATGCGGCTTTCATCTATCGTTATGCATAAAATATCTTTGTAAAGTTTTATCTCTATCATTTTGCCGCCCATCTTAAATTTAAATCGCAAATTTAAAGCCACCGCCCGCGCAGCAGGCTGTCCGCTGGCGCAAAATACGCCGTCGCGTTCACTTGCCGCCACCAAAATCGCTCGCAAATACACGGCGTGTTAAAAGTCGTCACGCTCGAAATCCCGCGCCAGATTTAGCGTCTCGTCGTTCGCAGCCATTTTATCTCCCGCTTTATAAAATTTTAAAAATTCTAGCAAAAACACACTAAAATTTTAAAAATTTTAGTCGTCCGATCGAGTTTAAATTTAGCCAAGGAG
>NZ_CALHHT010000443.1 GCF_938031315.1 uncultured Campylobacter sp. | reverse complement strand
GTGCGCAGGCTGATAGGCGAGCAGGTTTAACGCTTAAATTTCATAGCGCTTCGGCGCATGGCTCCGCCTAGTCGTGCTTGGCGGTTAAATTTTAGATATTTTGAGCTTTTGATCTGAGCGCGCTTTGCATGCGGTACGGCGCGGCAAGTGCTTTGCGGACGCGCATGCGGTTAAAATTCAAAAGCGGCGAAAGCGGAATTTTACCTAGCGACGAAGATAAAATTTACTCGGCGCAAAGGTGAAATTTCATTGCTGCGAAGGATAAAATTTTATCCGTAAAGACCAGCACAGGATCGGCGCAGGCTTGCGTGTGAGATGAAATTTAAGGACCACGCGAGCTACACGCACATATTGATGCATACGGCGTGTCATTTTAGCAGGTGCCAGATAGCAGCCTAGGATTAAAATTTAAATACGCGGATCGCAAGCTTGCTTGTGAGCGAAATTTAAGCAAGCTGAGTTTGAGCGGATGTTCTTTACGGCGGATTTTCGTAGCAGCGCGATTTGAAATTTTATCGCAGTTTCGCGCGCTTTTTGATGCAAAAAAAAGGCGTGCTCAGGCAAGCAAAACCAAATCTGCGCGCATCAGCCGCCGCGTAGCGCCTAAATAAGCGTAAAGTGTAAGCAGGGCTCAAGCAAACGCAGCGGCAAGCCTACTTCTAAATTCCATTTTTTACCGCTCGCAAAAAGCGGAATTTAGAAATTTAATTTAAAGGAGCAGCGATGAATGAAATTTTTACACGCACGAGCGTGCGGAATTTTACCGAAAAAATGCCGAGCGACGATCAGATCGAGCTCGTGCTAAAAGCCGCTATGCAAGCCCCTAGCGCGGGCAACCAGCGCTCATGGGAGTTTTACGTAGTACGCGACCGCACCACGCTTACGCTACTTAGCAGCGTCGGCACCTACGGCGGCTGCACGAAGGATGCGCCGCTTGCGATCGTGGTCTGCACGCGCAAAAGCGGCTTAAAATTCCAGCCCTACGCTCGCTACGACTGCGCTTGTGCGGCAGAAAATCTTTGGCTAGCGGCGCACCATTTGGGGCTTGGCACCACGTGGCTGGGCGTAGCGCCCGATATTTACGCAATGGAGCGCGTAAGAGAAATTTTGGATCTGCCTGGGCATTTAGAGGCGTTTTGCATTATGCCTTTGGGCTTTCCGTCTCGCGTCACAAAGGCGCATTCACGCTTTGAGCCCGCTAAAATTCACTTCGTAGGCTAGATATGTTTATTTCGCAGAGTAAAATCGATGATCTTATCGCTAGCGACGGCGCGTTTTTGGACCTTACGACCGAGCTTTTACGCGGCTGCGCGGATCTAAACGCGCCCGCGCGCCTTTCGATCGTAACGAGACAGGATCTGATCTTTAGCGGCGGGCAGATTGCGCGCGAGGTAGCGGCGCGCTTTGGTTGCGAGACGCAGCATCTAGCGCGCGAGGGAAGCGCATTTTGCTCGGGGGATGAAATTTTTAGCACGCAGGGGAGCTTCGAGAGCTTGCATAAAGCTTGGAAGATCGTTCAGATCGTGTTTGAGTACTCATGCAAAATTTCTACTTACGCGCACGAGATGGTTGCGCTGATGCGAGAGGCGAATCCGCGCTGCGTGCTGGGTGCGACGCGCAAGAGCTTTCCTTTTGCGAAGGAGCTTTGCGTAAATGCGCTGATCGCGGGCGGCGGGACGATGCACCGCCTGGGGCTGCACGACAGCGTCCTATTTTTTTCAAACCACATTCGCGCGTTTGCAAGCTTTAGCGAGTTTTGCGCGCAGATCGCTAAATTTAAAGAGCGCGCGCCCGAGCGAAAGATCATGATCGAAGTGGCGAGCGAGCGCGAATTTAGCGAGCTCTTAGGCTACGTACCCGATGCGATAATGTGCGATAAGATGAGCCCTAGCGAGCTTAGAGCCTGCGTTTTGAGGCGCGATGAAACGGCGCCGCAGATTAAAATTTGCGCTGCGGGCGGCATAAATAAAAATAACTGCGCCGAGTTTGCGGCTACCGGCGCGGACGTGCTCGTAAGCTCGGCAGTTTGGAATCAGGGCGTGTGCGATCTAGGCGGAAAGATAGAGTTTATCTAAATATTAAATTTTAAATTTAAGGCGCGGCATGCTAAGCCAAGGGATAAAAAGCGCGATTTATTAATAAATAAGAGTATATTTTGTAAAATTCTTAAAATTTCAAAAAAAGGATTTTTATGAAAAAAATTTTTGTATCATTATCATTGCCAGTATTTTTTTCTTTAGGATACGAATTACCAGCATATACTAGAGCTGAACTTATACAGGACAGGCTTTCAAAAATTGGTATAAAGCAAAGTGTTATTGATGAAACAATAAAATTTGAATATGATATTAAAGATGAAAAAAATTTTTTTACAGAAGATGGAAAAGAAAATGATGATTTTCTAAAACTGAAGGAAATTTATGAAAAAGATGAGAGAAACGAAACATTGGGAGCAACTATTGCTGGTGCATATATGATTGGAGACCAAAAGGATTTTAAAAAAGCAAGACAATATATGGACAAAATTTCAAAATACTCGTCAAAATTTGATAGATTGTCAAATGAATGGAGCTATTACAAACTAAAAGGTGATGAAAAAATTGCTAAAAAATATTATAATCTTTTAAAGCGAAGCTATAAAGGAACTCCAGTTATGGATTTGGTTGAAATATTAAATGATAATTTGGAGATGATTTCATTTATTAATACATTGGGAGATTATTTAAATGAAGAAGATAACAGTACAAATAATGAAGCGAATGATCTTCCAGATGGATTTTTATACGATGAAAAAAATGGAATTATACAAAATAAAAATGAAGATGAAAGTGATGATTTGGATGAAGCAGAAGATACTGAAGAAGATAGTAAAACTTATTCTGAAAGTATAAAGGAAATCCTTGACGATGGAAAAGACACTATAAAAAGTCAAAAAGAGGAAGCCAGCAAATATAAACGAATAGTAGATTATTTTAAAATTGATAAAAATCAAAAGGAATTTGGTATTCCAAATGATTATGTAAGAGGATTTGAGTTAAAAATCGCAGAAATAGAGATAGCTAAAAATATGATGAATTATGGAGTGGGAAGTGCAGTAAAATATTATTTAGACAACGTTTCAACAAAGGATGTAAGTTATGAAGATGTATACTTTAACGAGCAGTCAGAACTGGAACTTTATCTAGCTGTTGCCCAAATGCTTGCAGTTGCTGATGAAAGTGTAGTAAACAAATATAGAAAGGATTTTGAAAATACAAGAGTAATTAAACTGTTGGATGAAGTTCTAAAAAATGAAAGAAAAAAAGAGAAGGATAAAATTGAAAATCCTGATAAAAATAGTAAAAAACATATAAAAGGTTAATTTTTAAAATTAGATTTTGCGAATAAACTTGTAGCAGGGGGGTTATTGACCCCTTGTTATTATTTACAAAAAATACACCTAAAACTTTTCTTCAGTTTAGGTGCATTTATAAAATTATGAAATTATCAATGGCAATAACAATAAAATAAAAGCCATTAATGCAGGTATTCCCTGCAATAAAAAGATTTTTTTAGAAACTGTTACAGAACCATAGATTGCTGCACAGATAATACAAATCAGGAAGAAAATTGCAATTTGAAATTGAAATTCTCCGCTTTCGGTTAAACTCCACATTAATCCTGAGGCAAGAAAACCGTTGTATAGTCCTTGATTTGCCAGCATTTTTTTTACACGTTCATCTTTTAGAAAGTCTAGTTCCAATCCAAAGTTTTTTTGGATGGATTTGCTTTCGTTCAGGTACATTTCAAGAATTAATATGTAATAATGCTCTATTGCCACGAATAATATTAATATGAATGCCAGTATGCTCAATCTAATTCTCTCCCTTCATTATATTTTTAATTTTTTATTAATCTCTTACACTTAAAATTACAGGCTTTCCATCAATAATGGCAAAACTGTGTTCATATTGGGCTGAACGTTTTCCATCTTTTGTAACGGCAGTCCACATATCAGGCAATATCTTCACTTTATAAGTTCCAACATTTACCATTGGCTCAACTGTAATTACCATTCCGTTTTCAATTTTAGCTCCAGTTCCAGCTCTTCCATAATTTGGAATAATTGGGTCTTCGTGCATTTCCTTTCCTACTCCATGCCCTGCAAAATCTCTTACAAGTGAGAATCCAAAGCTCTCTACATATTCCTGAATAGCATGCCCAATATCTCCAATTCTGTTTCCGGCACGTGCCACTTCAATTCCGATATCTCTTGCCTTTTCAGTAACTTCCATAAGTTTTTTAGAAGTTTCATCAATTTCTCCAACAGCATAAGTAATTGCTGCATCGCCAAAATAGCCGTCAAGCACTGTAACTGTGTCAACTGTCAGAATATCCCCTTCCTTCAGTATCTGCTTTTTGCTTGGAATACCGTGTACGACAACTTCGTTTACAGAAATACAAGTTGCGGCTGGATAAGGAGGATATGGATGTCCCACATCGTAACCCTTCGTTCCTGGAATTGCTCCTTGGCTTCTAATGTAATCTTCTGCTATTTGATCAAGTTCATAAGTGCTTATTCCAGCTTTTACATATTTTGGCAATACATCTTCAAAAAGTCTTGCGATTATTTCATTAGCTTTTTTTATTTTTTTTATTTCATCTAATGTTTTGTAAATTATCATTTTTTCTTCTTCTTTCTAAATTTCTTTTTTTAATTTAAATATTGATAACAATTTATACTATTTCCCATTTTAAACAGTAAACTAATTCTAAATTTCTTTACAAGGGGTCAAGGTCAAGCTCTCTTGTTAGCAAATAATATAAAATATAACTTCTATTTTTAAATGAGATTTAGTATTAAAATTAATTCTATTAGATATGTTCAACAACATATATTTTATTTGAACAAGGAATCAAGCTGCCTTGCTTTATAATTTATAGTTCTTGAATAAGGCTATATTTTATTTTTCCAAAATATCAATTATATCTTTTGTAATTTCTTCCAGTTTTTTTGCACCATCTACACTGTAAACTTTATTTTGTTTTTTGTAAAAATCCAATACTGGTGCTGTCTGTTCGTTGTAAACTGCAAGTCTTTTTTTCACTGTTTCTTCATTATCATCTGCCCTTTGTTCCAAATCTTCTGGATTTTCATCAACTGGCGGATTATATTTTATGTGATAAATTTTACCTGTTTTTTTCGATACTCTTCTTCCTGTGATTCTTTCAATAATTTCTTCATCGCTAACTTCAAGTGCGATTACTTTTTCAATTTCTCTATTTGATTTTGCCAAAATTTTGTCAAGTTCTTCAGCTTGAGCCACTGTTCTTGGAAATCCATCCAAAATAAATCCTTTTTTACAGTCATCTTCCTGTAATCTTGCTTCCACAAGCCCATTTACAATATCATCAGAAACCAATTTCCCTTCATCCATCAATTTTTTTGCTTCCAGTCCTAACGGAGTCTTGTTTGCAATTGCAGCTCTCAAAATGTCTCCTGTCGAAATTTGAGGAATTTCATATTTTTGAATTAATTCCTTTGCCTGAGTTCCTTTTCCTGCTCCAGGTGCTCCAAATAACACTATATTCATAATTATTTATCCGATATTTAAAATTAAATACCGCTCCTTTCCAAATTTATTTTTTCACATCTAATTTTAACATTTTAAAAGCCATTTTTCAATTTTCTTTTTTAAATTTTCAAAAAAATAACCAAAAAAGAAAAAAAACTGAATTTAATCAGTTTTTTCTGCTAAAGAACTATTTAGCTAATTTAAGTTAGAGTGGGTAATAAACCCTTCTATATTTTACCACATTTATAAATTTTATCAATACCTTTTTTTAATTTTTATTTTTTTTTAAACTTCTATTTTTTCGTATTTTTTTAAATAATCCTTCAATTCTTCTAAAATATCATTCCCCATTCCTTCTTTTTCCGCTTCTATATTAACGCACAAAAGTGGTTCATGCAGAGATAATCTGATTAAAAACCAGCTTTTTTGACCTACATTTACTCTTACACCTTCATAGTTAGGATTTTCTAGACTCCAATCTTCTTTTTTTTCAGCATATTCCCTAAAGTTTTCCACAATTTTTTCTCCACAAGCCCGAAAATCTTTATCTTTTATAGGAATTCTTATTTCTATTTCCTCAGCAGGCTCAGACAGCTCATTTAAAACATCTGTAAATTCAATGCCTTTTTCCCTGCTCTCTACAAGCTGAACCAAAAGCCTTGCAGCCATATATGCTCCATCATCAAGAAAATAATTTTCTTTAAATGCGGCATGTCCTGATGTTTCTATAGCAAGAGGAGAATACTTTCCTTCGTTATTCAGTCTTATAGATTCGTTTATTACGTTTTTATATCCTCGCTGGAATCTGTGATGAATCCCGCCACGATTTTCTATAAACTCTTTTAGCCCTGCTGATGTAATCGAATCTGTTACAATTATCCCACCAGAATGTTCTTTTAACAATATTTCACTAAGCAATGCGATAAGGTTATTTCTGTTAATTTCACGTCCATTCTTATCTATAAAGGCGCTTCTATCTCCATCTGCATCAAATATTATTCCAAAATCTGCATTATTATCAAGAACTGCTTTTTTTATCGATTCTATCGCTTCTTTTGCTTCAGGATTCGGAATATGATTTGGAAAGTTACCATCAGGATTTAAAAATTGGCTTCCAGTAGTATCTCCACCCAAAACTTCTATTACCTTTTTAGCAAAAAATCCTGCAGCTCCATTTCCTGCATCAATCACTATCCTTAAATTTTCTAGCGGTTTATCCCCTTTCCCAATTTTATTTTTTATTAGTTCGCATATATATGAAGCATAGTCATCTGCTAGATTTTTTACAATTTCTACACCTTTTTCTTCTTTAATCAAATTTTCTTCTTGTTTTTCGGCCATTTCTAGAAATTCATTAACATCACTTTTTTGAAGTCCCCCATTTTTCGTAAAAAATTTAATTCCATTGTAGTAGCTCGGTAAATGGCTGGCAGTTATCATCATTGCACCATCAGCTTTATAATCCTCAAATATCGTAGCCATAAAAAGCGACGGTGTTATTGACATTCCGCAGTCATATACATCAATTCCCATTTCCATCAAGGTCTTTCTTATAACTTCTGAAAATTTAGGTCCTGTATGCCTTGCATCGTGCCCAACTGCCACTTTAACCTTCCTGTTTTCA
>NZ_CALHHT010000442.1 GCF_938031315.1 uncultured Campylobacter sp. | reverse complement strand
CATAAATTTTTATAATTTCTCCCTTTTCCACCGTCTCGCCCGAAGCGGACGATACGAAATAATGGGTGCAAAGCGAGAGCGGCTTTATCATTCCCGATTGCGTCTGCACGGGCGTAAAACCGCCGTCTTTGTAGATGCCTAGAGTTATATCGATGCGGGAAGGTCTGGATTTGATCGAGCTCTTTGCTTCGGCGAGTATCGGCTCGGGATGTAGGCATTCGCCGCCTTCGCCTGAAATTTTTCGCAAAATCGGCAAAAATAGCACACGGGTCTGAATGAACGCCGCCAAAGGATTGCCTGCCATCGCAAAGACGAATTTACCGTCCTTTTCATAGCACTTCGTAGGCCTGCCGGGCTTTACGTTGATGTGATCAAAAACCATCGAAAAGCCCAGATCCTCGAGCGCTTTTTGCATAAAATCGGCCTCTCCGGCGCTAGCTCCGCCGCTTGAGATTACGACGTCAAATTTCTCGCAAGCCGATCTTAGCGCCTCTATCACGGCGGATTTTTCATCGCGGATTATGCCTAAATATTCGCTTGCAAAGCCGGCCTTGCGTAATAGCGCGCGAATTCCGCTTGCATTGGCGTTGTAAATTTCGCGCTCGTCCGCGCTCTGCCAAGGCTCTTTAAGCTCGTCGCCCGTGGAAAACAGAGCGATTTTCGGCAGGGTAAAGACGCTTATTTCATAGATTCCCTGCGCGGCTAAAAGCATGATCTTTGCGGGTGTAAGCACCTCCGATGCGTGGAGTAAAATTTCGCTCGCGCGCACCTCCTCGCCCTTTTTGCGGAAGCCGTCGCCGATTTTGATATCTTGTGGAAGTCGCAGCTCGCCGTTTTTAGGCTCTACGTCCTCCAGCCTAACAATGCCGTCTGCGCCTGCTGGCATCGGCGCGCCGGTCATGATCTTTTGAGCCTGTAGCTCTGAAATTTCGTAAAAATTTTTATCGCCGGCGAAGATCGTAGGCTCTTTTATCTTTAAAATTTTATCCACGGCGGCGCTGTTGTAGGCATATCCGTCCAGCGCGGAGTTATCGAAGCCGGGCATATCTTTACGCGCCGTAATATCCTCACTCAAAACCCGCCCCAAAGCCTCCTCTAGCGTTAAAATTTCAGTGCCGCGAAGAGGCAGGACGCGCCCTAAAGCAAGTTCTATCGCATTTGAAATATCTATCATTCTTCAAGCCTTTCTATGCTAGCGCCGAGCGCGCTAAGCTTTTCCTCGAGCTTTTCGTAGCCGCGATCTAAGTGGTAAATTCTATGTATTTTGCTCTCGCCGCGCGCCGCAAGAGCGGCTAAAACGAGCGCCGAGCTGGCGCGCAGATCGGTAGCCATCACGTCCGCACCGTTTAGCTTGCCGCCGCTGATCGTCGCGATGTGGCCGTTTAGGCGGATATCTGCGCCCATTCTTGAAAGTTCGCTTACGTGCATGAAGCGATTTTCAAAAAGCCTCTCGTCGATGGTACTGACGCCCGAGGAGATGCACGCAAGCGCCATAAACTGCGCCTGCATATCGGTAGGAAAGCCCGGATATTCGCTCGTGATGATCTCTACGGGTTTGATCTTTGAAGCGGGCAAGATCGTTATCTCGTCGCCGCCGTTTGAAATTTCAAATTTAAAGCCCATATCTTCAAATTTTGCAAGCACCGCCCCAAGATGAGCCGCGCAAGCGTGCGTGATCGTGATGCGGGAGCCCGTGATCGCGCCTGCGCACAGATAGGTGCCCGCCTCGATGCGATCGGGAATAATCGAAATTTCATCCAAGCTTAAAAGCTCGCCGCCGCTTCCTTTAATGAGGATTTCGTTCGTGCCGATGCCCTCTATGTCGATACCTGCGCTTTTTAATGCTTTGCAAACGGCGATTACTTCGGGCTCTTTTGCCGCGTTTATGATATGCGTGGTACCGCTTGCTAAGGCAGCCGCCATTACGATATTTTCGGTGCCGGTGACGGTAATTTTGTCAAAATTTATAGTCGCGCCCTTAAGCCCCTTTTTTGCTGTGCAAACGACGTAACCCTGCTCGATCTTAACCTCCGCGCCCATCTTTTCAAGCGCGCTAAGGTGTAGATCGATCGGTCTTGCGCCGATCGCGCAACCCCCCGGAAGGCTTACCTCGCAGTGTCTAAACCGCGCTAAAAGCGGCCCTAGCACCAAGATCGAAGCGCGCATTTTGCGCACTATGTCGTAGATCGCCTTGGTCGAGTTTACCTCGCGCGTATCGATTTTGACGGTATTGGCGTCAAGGAACTCGCACTTTGCGCCTAAATTTGAAAGCAGCTGAATTAGCGTGTGGATATCGGAAACTGCGGGTAAATTTTTAATTACGACTTCGTTTTTTGAAAGGATGGATAGAGCTATGAGCGGCAATGCTGCGTTTTTTGCGCCGCTTATTTTGACGCTGCCGCTTAGTTTTTTGCCTCCGTTAATTCGTAGATAATGCATGATTTCTCCGTGTAAAATTTAAATAATTATACAGAATTTAGCTTTAAAGTTACCATTTTGTTACCGCCAGGCGCTAAAATTGCGCCGTACGTTCAAATCGTCGCATAATTTTATTTAAGGATTTATATGAAACAACTAATTATCTGCGCTTTGGGTGCGTTTTTGCTGGTCGGCTGCTCCTCAAAAGCCCCATCCGCTGGCAGTCAGCAAGCGTATGTCTTAAACGATCGCGAAGAGGGGATAACCTCCATACCAGGAAGCGAGTTTAACCGCCCGCTAATCGCATCTGTAGACGATTACACTGGCACTCGCGCTGGAGGGGACTGCAGTGGATTTATCACTGTGCTAAATGATAAATACGATGATCTATTTTTTAACTCAAAAGATCTGCCAAAATACTTCACCAACGGACGCAAATCCCAAGCAATATATAATTATTACAGCCGTAAAAATTTACTCAGCAATACGCCGCGAGTGGGGGATTTGGTGTTTTTTCAAAACACTTTGCGTTCTAACAAAGGTAAGGTCAATAACGAAATCAGCCATATCGGTATCGTGCGCGAGATATATGCCGATGGTCGCGTGAAATTCGTCCACAATACTCGCGGTAGAAATCAAGCGGACTTCGTAAATTTGAATAAGAAGAACGTCCATGTAGCAGGGCAAAAGATGGAAAATAGCTATATCGTGCGCTGCGGCAAAGATCGCATAAGCTGCCTAGCATCGAACCGCTTCGCAGGATACGGACGGGTGAACAATTAAAATTTCTGAAATTTCTTAGGGGTAATTTTAAAATTTTAGCATAGAATTTTCGCGGGATTTTTGCGTGGAGCTTGCGCGCAGGCTTAGAATCCACGCGCGAAACATCGCGAAACGCAGAACTATAATTGTTAAATTTAAGGCTGGATAGAATTTTAAAATTTCAAAGCTAATTTAAGTCCGCCGGAATTTTCAATTTAAATTTAAAGCTCAAATTTAAAAATTTAAAATCCGCAGAAAACCCGCGAGATTTGCGCTAAATTTCAAATCTTGTCCGAATGCGAAGCGCTTAAACGAGTAAACGCGATACGCGATAAAATAAATACGCAGCTTTTATATTTTAATTTAAAATTTGCGTTTAAAATTTCGGCGCGTATTTGAGCGCACATAAAGTCGGCGTCGCGTTGTAGAGCGTGTATGCGCGCGTCGCGCCTTTTTAAATTTAGCCTCAAATCGCGCCATTTTAAATCAACTTCAATCTTGCATAAAGCACGGCCGCGAAATTTCATCGTAAATTTAACCGAAATTTCGCTACTATGCGCAAAATTTATCCAAAAAATTAAGGAATTTTATGCAATCAGGCAAATTTACGCTCGCTCTCATCGCGCTAAACGTTCTATTTTTCGCGCTCTCATTCGCGCTGGAGGAGTTTTGGGGCTTTAGATCCTACATAGTTTTCGGGCTTAATCCATACTTTTTCGAGGGTATGCCGTGGCAGCTTCTAAGCTCCTTTTTTATGCACGGCGGCATCGCGCATCTGGCGATGAATATGGCGGTTTTGTATCAGTTCGGCGGGATTTTGGAGCGGGCGTTCGGCGGGGCGAAATTTGCGTTGCTTTACATCGCTGGCGGCCTGTTTACCGGCGCGCTTTGCCTCATTTACGTTTGGTACGCGCTAAGCAGGGGTGAGCTCGTAAATATAGTGGGCGCAAGCGGCGCAATATGCGTGCTTTTGGGTATCATAGCGTGCTTTGACAGGCGGAGAGCGGGCGGGATCTTCGTTGCGATACTGCTGATGAGCTTCCTGCCGATGTTAATGGGCGTAAACGTAGCGTGGTACGCGCACATAGCGGGCTTTGCGGTCGGCTACGGCTTCGGACTGATCCAGAAAAGATTTAGAATTTTGTAGAATTTAACGCTAAATTATACATAAAATTTTATGAAAGGATGCAGATGAAACGGATATATTTTATAAGACATGCTGAGGCGCAAAGCGGCAACGGAAGCGATTTCGAGCGGGCATTAAGCCAAGTGGGCGAACTTTGTGCAAATAAACTTGGAGAAAAGCTGCGTAGCTTGGGACTTACGCCTGATTTAATTATTACAAGCTCGGCTATACGCGCACTCCATACGGCGCAAATTATCGCTAATGCGTTGGATGCGATAAAAAGGGTAGCGTCATTGCGAGAGTTATACGACGCAAGCTTATGGGATTTGGCAAAGTTTGTTCGCAGCTTGGATGAGAAACGATTTTTTGGGTGCAGTGTGAATGTTGAAAAATACAATGCGGTTGGTCTGAGTAGCGAAAAACATCGCGACGCAAACGCTGAAAATTCTGCTTTTAAGAGCACTAAAATTCCCGCTAGCATTGGCGAAAATAATGCGCTATCTTGCAATGATGTGGAAATTTCTAGCACTGATGTTATGCAAAATTTTAACGCAGCTAGCGCAGAATGCGTATTTATCGTTGGACATAATCCGGCAATAGGCGGAATTTGCTCGCTTTTAGGCAAGAAGGAAGTCGATAAATTTCCTCCTTGCTCGATTTGCGGCTTAGAATTTGACGTTCATAAATTCTCAGAAATTACTGATCATAGCGGCAAAATGGTAATGCTGCAGTGCCCTTAATTACGCTTTTAACGCTTCATAATTACAATCGGGCGGCTCGTTGGCGCATAAGGCTAATTTTGCCGAGCACTGCCATATACTCGTAAAATAAGACCATATGGCAAAATAGCAAATTATTTTTGAGATAACTTTAAATTTTAAAAAATTTCCAATGATGTGACTAGCCTTGAAATCGTAGACTAAATGAGTCAGAAAACTAAATTTCATATTTTTAGATGATCAAGTGTTAGCACTTTCGCTTGAAATTCCATTTGCTTTGAAAAACCTTAAATTTAGATTTTACAGATGGAAATTTCACGCTGAAATTTTCTCAAAAATATAAATTTATTGAGAAGAATAAAATTTATTAAGTAAAATTTAATAGTAGCTGTGGTATCATTCCGCAAAATTTTTGATAGGGGAGTTGAAAATGAGACAGTACGAAACTTACAGATGCGACAAGTGCGGCGCGGAGGTCGAGGTGCAAAACGTAGGCGGCGGCACGCTTAGCTGCTGCGGAGAGCCAATGAAATGCATTACCGAGGATCTGACGCAGGTAAATTTAATGAAGGCGTTCGCAGGCGAGTCTCAAGCGCGCAACAAATATGATCTTTACGGCGATTTGGCCAAAGAGGCAGGCTTTCACGCTATCGCGCGACATTTTTACGAAGCCGCCGAAAACGAAAAATGGCATGCCAGAGCCGAGCTAAAGGCGCATCACGCAGCTGCAGGTATTCCGCTTGATAAGATGGATAAAAATCTGCTCGATGCCGCCGCGGGCGAGCGCTATGAACACGAGAGCATGTATCCGAGCTTCGCTAAAATCGCAACCGAAGAGGGTAAAAAAGAGGTAGCGCGCCTTTTTAACGCTATCGGTAGGGTCGAGGAGGAGCACGAGCGCGAATACAACGAGCTTCAAAAGATCCTGCTACAAGAGGGCTTTTTCGAGAGTTTCGACGAGGAAGTTTGGGTGTGCGAGGTCTGCGGCCACGTCCATCGCGGCAAAAGGGCTCCCGGCGCCTGTCCGCTCTGCAAGGCTCCGCGCGAGTATTTCAAAAAACAAAGGCTCGTTTAAGCCTAAAAATTTGGCTTTGCGGGCGCGGTAAACAAGTGCCTGCGAAGCCTCTAAATTTAGGGCTTTACGTTCAGTAGAATTAAAAATTGCGGCGATTTAAATTTAACGCCGCTCATATCACGGCGCGATTTTGTCTTGCGCTGAGCTTTAAAATTTAAGCAAAGCGCGCGATCTTAAGCGGTCGTGATTTGTGCACGATCGGTGCATGGCTAAGCTCGTGCAGATTAGCTTGCGCGGAATTTAAATGCGGTCTAAATTTAAATTTACGAGCAGCTCGGTGCAACGCAGGTTTTGTTAAAATTTGATGGATAGTTTGGCTTCTTAAAGTCTGATAAATTTAGCGCGAGATTTCGTCTTTTGCTCCTTTTTCCGCGCAGGTCGCGGATTTGACGAAATCTCGGGCTAAATTTTTAGCCCACAACTCCTTTTCTTATCCCCTAAGAAATGAAATTTCGCCCTTTTTGGGCGAAATTTCTTCGTTTTGAACCCCAAGCACGGCTAAATTTAGAGGTTTGCGTAGCACAGCCGATAAGTTTACGCTTTAAAATTTCAAGATAAATTTCAGATACGGCTTGCGCGGTCTTGCCTCCGCAAAACTCGCCGCCCTTAAAATTTCAAAGCTAAATTTTAAAAGGCGAAATTCTAAAGCGATACTGGTTTTGAGCGCCGATAGCTCCGCGCTGTGTTTAAATTTTAAAAGATAAAATTTCAGAAGTAGAAAACCCAAAATCGCAAAGTAAAATTTTAAATTTAGACCTTGCTCGCCAACTCCCATGCATGTCGCAAAAGCTGCCGAAGCTTTACAGATCGCGCTTGCGTGTCATATTGCGCCCGTTATGTTTTCGCGCCGCCGAGTTTTACGCGCATAAATATATCAAACTTCTCGCATCAAACATATCAAATCTGTGAGCGTTAAAGAACTCGTGCTTAGCCAAGCCTCGCTCCGCTGCAAATTTTAAAATTTCACACCTCGAATTCCTCGGCGACCTTCGCCGCAAGGCGCAGTTTGTCGCTATCGAAGTGGGTGTAGATGCGCGAAGTATTTAGGCTCGCGTGGCCGAGGGCTTCTTGGACGAGCACGAGGTCCTT
>NZ_CALHHT010000441.1 GCF_938031315.1 uncultured Campylobacter sp. | reverse complement strand
ATAGAAAGCAACGTGTCGATAAAATAGACACCGTGAAGCAGAATTTCGTAGCAGTAACGCAGGACGCGATTAAATTTTAAGCCGGCGGCGCACTAAATTTTGAAATTTTATGAATTTAAAACTTTATGAAAGGATAGAAATGAAAAAGATTTTTTTGTTTGCATGTCTCATGCTTTTGGGCTCGCAGCTTTTCGGCGACGATAAGGTATATCGCCTAAGACTTGCTAGTACGTGGGAGGCGACTACGCCCGTTTTGGGCGCTGCCGCCGAGGATTTTAAAAACTATGCCGAAAGCCTTAGTGGTGGTAGGCTTCAGATCCGCATCGATACGCCGAGCAAGCACAAGGCAAGCTTTGGCATATTCGACTTCGTCAAAAGCGGTCAATACGATCTAGGATATACTTCGCTTTATTATTATAAAGGCAAAGACGCCAAAACTATGCTCTGGACGGCGGTGCCTTTCGGTATGACTACTGATGAGCAGCACGCGTGGTATTACTATGGTGGTGGGCGAGAGCTTAACGATAAGATGTTCGCGCAATACGGCATGAAGACCTTTTTGATGGGATCTACCGGCATGCAAATGGGCGGCTGGTTTAAAAAAGAGATCAACTCGGTTGCAGATTTGCAAGGGCTTAAATTCCGCATACCAGGGCTAGGCGGAGAGGTGATGAGCAAGCTAGGTGCTACTATAAACACGGTGCCTACGGGCGAGCTATTTATGGCGTTAGAGATGGGTACGATCGACGCGGTCGAGTGGGTAAGCCCCGTCTATGATATGCCGCTTGGATTTCACAAAGTGGCTAAATACTACTACACAGGCTGGCAAGAGCCTATGGGAGACTGCCAACTGCTGGTAAATCAAAAGGCGCTAGAGAAGCTGCCTGCGGATCTTCAAGCGATCTTAGAGGCTGCAGCAAGACTTGCCGGAGAGAACTTCCAAAATAAGGGCTTTTATGAAAACGCTCGCATTTGGGCGGAGCTAAAAGCGCAGTTTCCGGACGTGCAGGTGCGCGACTTCCCTGCGGACGTGATAGCCGCGCTTAAAAAAGCAACGAATGAAATCTTAGACGAAGAAGCGGCGAAAGATCCGATGTTTAAAGAGATCCTAGACAGCCAGCGCGCATTTTTGAAAATCGGCAGAGAATGGAATAAAATAAGCACCGTAGCCTACATAAATAACGTAAGCGGCATCGCAGGCGAAAGTGCAGCAAATCCAATCTCCGCAGGCTCTAGCGGTGCGACGAGCTCAGATTCTGCAAGCAGCGAAAATCACGGCGCTGCAAGCGATTCTAACGCGACTGACAGCAAAAATTTAGGCGCGACAAAGTAAAGCGGGCGCTGCGAGCGATAAAAATAAGGTGCGACGAACAGATCGGCATAATAAGTATCTCAGGAGCGACAAGCGGCAGAAATTCTAACTATTTTTGCATAAAGTAGATGGAATTCTGCCGCAGCAGCTTTGGCGCAATAGCTTCAATATCAGAGCCTAGTTCATAAATCTCATCCGCAAGCAGGCAGAGGCTTTGGCGCAATAGCTTTAATATCGCAAGCAGCGCGATCTGGCGCAGCAAAGGGCTCCCGCGTGAAAATAGAACGCCAAAAACACGCGATAAAATAAAATTATAAAAATTCCGAGCTCCAAGCACGGCGGAATTCGGAATTTTAAATCTAAAATTTTAAAATCAAAATTTATGGATTTCAGACGGAGCGCGAAACTACTCCAGCTATGCCATAGACCGGCATTTGCAACCATTAAGACTAAAAGCCGCGTCTAGCGCTTTAAAAGCCTATGAGCCTTTTGCATTTATATATTAAAATCACAAAAATTGCATTTGCGTTATTAAAATTGCAGCGCTACTTGGCAATATAGGCTAATTCGCATAAAATCAGCCTACGCACGCTAAAATTTAATCAATAATGTAATTTGGTAAGATTTGTCGCGATAAAATAGCCTTATTATCATGCTTATCTTTAAAATTTACTCCATTGCGCCGCTCTGATTAAGACCAAATTTATTAGGATTTGATAAATCGCGAATGCCCAATATCTGCCGCCACATCTATTAACGCAATAGCAGATAAATTTCACACCCCCTCTTATCAAAATAGTGCAACTACGCAAAAAAAGCGTATTAATACCGCGAAATTTATTGAATTCTTGAAATTTTTGATCTTTAAAATACTGCAAGACGGCTAGATCGCTAAAAATTTCATATTATTTGAATTGATTGTTAAAAAGTAGATTCGGAAGCATAGCCCCCGAATCTACGGATAAGATTAAATTATTAGAATTTAATCGGATGGTGGTGGAAGTCGTCGTAAACGACTTTATTGGTTTGAAATTTAATGCGCTTAAGCTCGCGGATACGCAAAAATTCCTCTTCGTCGATCTTTTTAATCTGAATCGCCGCCTTAAACGTAGGCGTTTTGGCGATTAGATCCCAGCCGCCGCTGGTTAGCTCGTTGCAGCAGCTCTCCCAGTAGTGATAAGACATCTGAATGATACCATCCATTATACACTCGGTGATGTCCGCCTTGATCGCGATATAGCCGTAGCGGCTCCACGCGACGATGAAATCGCCCTGTGAAATTCCGTATCGCTCGGCGAGTTTCGGATTCATTTCCGCAATCGGTCCTATCGCGTCGCCGCCCTGCTCGACGGTCTTAGAGCGCCTAGTCATCGCGCCTCCTGCGTACTCGTAAACCTTACGCGTAGTTAGAAGCTGGATCGGGAACTCCTCGTCGGTCTTCTCGTCCACGGAGCCCGCCATTACAGGATAATCTTTCGGCATATTCATACGCTTTGCGAATTCCTCTTTGGCGCTTTCGATCTTGCTCTTATCATCCACGAATAGAACTGGGACGAAATTTCCTTTACCGTCCGGAGTAAAGAATTTCTTATCAAGATACAATGCAGGTCCGCCCATAGAATTCTCATCAGGGCACGGCCAGTGAAGTCCGTGGTATTTTTTGATGCGGTAATAGCTCATTCCGCCGTAGTTGTGCGGAGCTACCCTGCGCACCTCTTCCCAAA
The DNA here is from genome assembly GCF_938031315.1 of uncultured Campylobacter sp. Lineage (GTDB taxonomy): Bacteria > Campylobacterota > Campylobacteria > Campylobacterales > Campylobacteraceae > Campylobacter_B. Next base: position 807 of record NZ_CALHHT010000441.1, on the reverse strand, counting down.
TCTGCTCTGGAGATTGAAATGTGAAATAATCCCCTAGTCCTAAGCGTCTGGCAAGCTCGCAGATGATCTGCCAGTCTTGCTTAGCTTGTCCCGGAGGCGTTACTACGATCTCGCTGTGCTGTACGCGGCGCTCGGCGTTGGCATAAGTACCCTCTTTCTCGCCGCTACAAGCCCCAGGAAGTACGACGTCCGCCTTGCGGCTAGTCTCGGTTAAGAATATATCTTGGATTACATACATCTCTACCTCGGAGATCGCGCGTAGGAAGTGGTTTGCGTTCGGATCGGTCATAACCGGGTTTTCGCCCATCGTCCAGAAGAATTTTACCCTACCATCAAGAATTGCGTCAGGCACTTCGGTTTTATGAATACCGATCTTGCCATTTAGATGGCCTTTCGGTAAATTCCACTGCTGCTCGAACCATGCGCGCGCGTTCTCATCGGTTACGGCTTTGTAGCCGGTAAAGACGTTAGGAAGCATTCCCATATCGCAGCAGCCTTGGACGTTTTCTTGTCCGCGGATCGGTAAGTCGCCGCTTCCGAGCTCGCCTACGTTGCCTGTTATGAGCATTAAATTTGAAATGTCGCAGACTGCGCCCACGCCGTGGTTGAAGTGAGTTACACCCATTCCGTGCGTGATGACCGCAGGTCGCGTAGTAGCGTAAATTCTAGCCGCTTTTCTAATATCCTCGGCGTTTAGCCTAGTGTATTTGGCTACGGCTTCAGGCGAATAATCCTTAACCGCCTCTTTTACATATTCAAAACCCTTAGTGTATTTCTCAACGAATTCGTGATTTACCAAATCCTCGT
>NZ_CALHHT010000440.1 GCF_938031315.1 uncultured Campylobacter sp. | reverse complement strand
ACATCAACGAGTTTGAATGGGGCGCAAAAGAGCCGTCAATCGAAATCAAAATGACTAACGCGATGGGCTATCAGGCGTTTCCGTTTAGCCTAGAAAAGGCGTTTGAGAAGTAAAATTTTAAATTTAGCGGCCTCGGCAACGCGTCCCGGGGTCGCTTTATTTTAATCTACGGCCAAATTCTACACACCCACTGGACAGTTTCATATAATTAATAAAATTCCAGGTTTGCAGCACCAATTTTGGCGCAAGACGGCGCGCATCCAAAGCGAGTAAATTAAAGCTGAGCCGCTTGCGTAGGTTTGGCATTAGGTGGCAGGGCGGTGCGTGAAATTTAGTAAATTTTAGAGCCGTTATGGCGCAAGGGGAGCGCTCGAGCAGCATTTGCAGTCAAACTACCGCCGCGTGACGTGATTTGCGCCGTAAAGATGAAGTTCGACCCGGCGGATGCGAGGTCTGGCGCGCTAAAAGTGTCATGTATACGCTCATACAACGCAGCCGCAAGTATCGATTTTGCTCTAATGGGCCAAATTCTGCCGCCGCGCAATAAGCGTAAAACCGCCCACGTCGAACACGTGGGACTTTTGCAAAAGTGACGCTTGTTTTTAAAATTTAACGCAAAAGGCGGGCGGCGTACCGTCAATGACAGATAATTAAAGCAATGACGCGGCAGCTTGCATAGATCTAAAATAGCTCCCGATAGGTTTTATGGTACGAAACAGCGCGATTTATGCGAAGATTTTGTAGTTGTTTTTTTGAGCTTTATCGCGTTGCGCATTAGGCGGACGGACGGGTGCTGCGAACGTTCTTATTGAGCTAGCTTGTCGCAGAGTGCCTTGCCGCGCGCAAAATGGATTTATCTCAGATTGGGAGGGCTCTCGCGTGGAGTGTTTCCTGCGCGCGAGAGAATTTTGCCGCGATGCCGCCGTATAATTTCATCGGCGCGCCTAATTTAGCTCAAAATTTCTCCGATAAAAAACAGCGCCGACATCGAAAATGTGCAGAGCGCAACGACCTTTAGCTGTCCGTCGAAGTCGCGGCACTCCCGCACTTTCGATACGAAAAATAGGTGCCAAATAAGCGGCACAAAGCTTGCCGCGTAGAGCAGTTTTGCGCCTGAATCTCCGCGCAAAAGTGAGTAGCAAAGCATCAGACCCGCCCCGCCCGCGATCAGCGCGTAGTGGTAGCGCTTGGCCGCGCTCAGTCCGATACGAACGGGGATCGTGCGCTTGCCCTTGAGCGCGTCGTTTTGGACGTCGCGCATGTTGTTTAGATTTAGCACGGCGGTGCTTAGCATCCCGCACGCGCACGCAGGCAGCAGCAGCGCC
>NZ_CALHHT010000439.1 GCF_938031315.1 uncultured Campylobacter sp. | reverse complement strand
TATACTGTGCGGCGCGGGACCCTTCGGTTTGGCTAATTCCAAGCCGCAAACTGACGATGCGGTTGCGGCTTTAGTCATCACATCGTTGAAGGAATTTTTGCCGTTTGCCGCCCTCATAATAACCGGCATCGTGCATCTACTAGCCTGGAGCAAGATAGAAAAGCTCGCCTAAGCCGAAACGCTTTCGTTTTGCGGCGACCACGCCTTTTGCAAGTCTAAACCGCAACGTCCAAAGCCGCGCTGTTATATAGCAATGTCAAGCGCGCCGCCGCAGCAGCAAAGCCGCAAGATAGCGCGTAAATTTAGAAAATTCAAAGGATAAAAATGAAAGAAATTTCAAAGCAAGATCTGCTTCGCAAGGCGAAATTCCGCGGAGTTTTAGGTGCCGTGATTTTGCTAGGCATCGGCATAAGCGGCACGGTGGGCGTAAGCAGCATAGACGAGGACGCGGTCGCGATTTTTAGAGTTTTAGCGCTACTAGCGACACTAGCGATATTTTACGACTGCTTCGTTTGCCTAGAAAAGGCGCTAGGCGTGCGCTTCGTTAAGACCTATAGGCTGATAGAAAGTATCCCGATCGTCGCGATTTTGTGCTACTGCGCCATGGTAGTAGCGCTAAAAGAGGGCGCGATGCTAGGTCTACTCTACACCCTGCTCTACGTCCTTTCGACGTGCGCAGCGGTGATAATCTGGGGCGTATTAAACTGCCGCCTAGCCACACTTAGCGGCGTGGATTTATTTAAAATCTACGGCATAGTGGTGTCTGTGGCATGGCCCTGCGAAGCGGTATCGGGCGCGCTAGCTAAAATAGGCGTAATCCTCGCGCTGCCGTATCTAATCGCAGCGTCGCTGGTAACGGCGTTTTCGGGGATTTTGCTAATCATAGCGTGGATAAAATTCAACCCCGCAAGGTTATGCGGCGCGGAAAATTCTAGCGAGCTTGACGGCGCCAAGCTAGGCGCGGACGGCGAAAAACTGAGCATTTACAGTAAACTCGCTGCTTTTAAGAAATCAGACGCGGACGATGCGAAAAAGCCCGCTTCCAAGGCGAGCGCAGATACCGCAAATATGCCTGCTTCAGAAGTGAGCGCATATGATACGACCGCCGCCGCAAGACGCCCGGGCAACCCCGGATTTAAATTCTAACTCTACTCGCGAGATAGAATTTCGCAAAATTTTTAAAATTTAAGGCGCGGAATTTTATCGCGACGCGCGGCGCATCGAGCGGAAACGCGGAATTTTGATTTAATTTTATCCACTACAAACGCGCAAAATTTAGGGCAAAATTCCAAGCCGAAATTCCGCGATCAATTTAAAATTTTAAGCAGAGGTTCAATCCAAAAATTCCGACGAAGCAAAATCCAAGCCAAAATTCCAGCTGAAATTCTAAACTAAAATTCCGATCTAAATCCCTAATCCAGCTTATTTCTAAAAAGCGACGCGGCCAGCGCCATCGTGCCCGCGCCGATCAGCAGCAGCGGCACGATGAGATGCCACAGCTCGCCCAGGCCCGCGCCCTCCAGATAGATCCGCCACATGCAGTTGTTGGCATAATACATCGGATCGAGGTGCGCGATGTAGTAAAACCACCGCGGCATCGCGTCCGCAGGCGTTATCAGCCCGCTTATCATAATGCACGGCAGCAGGAACAAAAACGAGCTCACGACCGATTGTAGCGAGGTTTTGCAGACGGTCGAGATCACGAGGCCGATGCCTACGTTGCAGGCGCTAAAGATCGCGATGATCGCAAAAAGATGCGTAAAGCGCCCTCGAAACGGAATTTCAAAGTAAAATACGCAGATCAAAAACAGCGCGAGCCCCTGCGCGATCGCGATCAGCACGGGCGGTACTGCTTTGCCGATCAGCATCTCAAGCGGGTTCGCGGGCGTCATCAGCATCATATCGAAGCTCCCCTCCTCGCGCTCGCGGGAGACGCTAAACGCCGATAGCATCAGCACCTGAATCATCGAAAGCCCCAAAATCATCCCCGTCATGATCGTGTAGCGCGTGATCGTGTTTTCGTTAAAAACATAGCGCGGATTTATGCTGATTAAATTCACAAAATGCTGCGCGTTGTATTCCCCCACTATGGCCTGCACGAAGCCGATGACGGTGTTTGCCAAGGTCGTATTGCGCGAATCCGCGATGATCAAAAGCTCGTGCGTATCCTTAAAATCGCTGCCGAAATAGATCCCGATGATCGCCTCGCCCTCGCTTACCGCGCGGCGCAGGCAGGTTAGGTCTTTGCAGCCAAGTTCGGTCTTAAACATCGGCGTAGCGGCGATGCTCTGTACCAGCGCGGTGGACGTCGCATCGCGGGCGTCG
>NZ_CALHHT010000438.1 GCF_938031315.1 uncultured Campylobacter sp. | reverse complement strand
CAGACCCGTCTTTGCCCCACTCGCTCGCTTATAGCAATGTGCTTTCATATTTTACGCACTCGCTACGGCGCTACTTTGCTCGGTAATGACCGATCACCACACTTTTACAGCGGCAGGCTCAGCATATCTTTTCGCGGTGGCGGTGCGATGTTTTGCAAAATATTACGCGATGCGGCAAACTTTAAAATTTAAACTCTCTAAGCGCGACAGAGACCGCTTCGCAAAAACCCACACCCGATCCAAAAAGATCACGACACACACTTTACCCCCTACTTTGCCACTTGCTACGAAATTTAACCACTCTTGCGCAAATAAACACGATGAGTTTTACGCCAATGACTTCGAGCCGAACGCTATTCGCGTTTCCATAGATGACAACATTAGCTAGCCGATGCGCGCTGTTTAAACACGCTTGTACCTTATAAGCAATCAACACTGGCTACGACGAGTGCACGCGCGTCTTAGTCGTAGCCATCCATAGCGTGTTTCGATCCACTTTGAGCTTTTGCCGATCGGCTCGTTAAAAGGCGTAGATTCCGCGCATAAAATCACTCTTGTAAAATTTCATCTCGTAGCCACGGGTAGCGAACACTTGCTTTGCTAAATTTGATACTCGCCGGGACTTAGTTCGCCTCGTAAAAGTTTGCCGAAGCGTGCGGCTGCAGCATCTACGGCATCGTCACCAAACTCTCCAGGCTCAAACCCGCTGCTGACAAACGGCACAGCAAAGTCCATCCCGCAGTAGTTTGCTGCGATCTTAAGCGGTGTTAAAATTTCATCCAGGCTAAAGCCGATAGTACCCTGTTTGGAATACTCGCTAAGCGACGTACTAGCGCTTAGCGCAAGCTGTAAGACCTTGCCCTTAAGCGCGCCGGAACCCACCAGCTCGTGCGAAAAGACGATGTCGATATAGGCTTTTAGCATAGGCGGCACGTTTAGCCAGTACATCGGGTACAAAAATACGATGCGCTCAGCGCCCAATAGCGCGTCTTGCTCTGCGCGAGCGTCAATGCGCGCAGTATCGGTGCCGTAAAGTCCCTCCAAATGGCGCACCTCCACGCCGGCAGCGCCCTTTGCGACCTGCGATAGGGCTTTGTTCACGCGCGAGGCGGCGAAATTGGGATGCGATAAGATCACGAGCGTTTTCATGTTATTTCCTTTGTTAAAATTTGCAGAATCATATCGTTAAAAAGCTAAAAGTAGATTAAGAGGGGTTGTAAAAATGAAGAGTTGTTTTTTCTTGTGAGTAACTGGAGTTTGCGTGGCACGATAGATACGAGGCGCTCTCGTACCATGCTACCTCAAGGCATGTGCAACAAAATGTTTTTACGCGTGCCGTAAAGCAAGCCCCTAGCCCGCCCTCGTCTA
>NZ_CALHHT010000437.1 GCF_938031315.1 uncultured Campylobacter sp. | reverse complement strand
AAGGTCTCTTGCGCGTCGTGAAATTCCACGTTTTGCAGCGCGGCATCTTTTACGCGGCGAAGCCCCTTGGGCGCGCCGTAGAGGCAGTCTTTTAGCACCACGCCGCGGCTATACCAGATCCCTGCGCGCGCGACCTCGTCGAATAAGCAGTCCTGCGCGCGGATATTTTCGGCGTACCAAAACGGATATTTCCACTCAAATTTACAGTTTTGCGCGACGATATTTGCGCTGTGTTTTAGCGGCGACTCGCCCTCGCCAAAGACGGAATTCTCGATCCGCAGATCTTTTGCGCCGAACAGCGCGCGTTCGCCGCTAAAGTGCTTTTGCCTCAATGTCTGCATGGCTTTCCTTAGATTTTAAAATTTGCTTCGGATTATACAAGGAATTTCAAAATTCCGCATAGATTAGGCGTATGAAACGCAAGCGAATTTTAAAAATTTTAAAATTTAAAGGCGGCGAAGGACTAAATTTGACGCGCCTCGGTAGTGGTTACGAAACATATGCGGCGAATGCACGGCAAATCGCCGCACGTTTATAAAGGCGTTTTTGTAAACGCCCTAATGAAGCGCGCCTAGATCACTACGGCTATTCGCGTATTCGTTTAGGCACCCGTATCTGCCCACGACGCGTGTCGCTCGAAAGATACATAAAAATTTATCGCAAGCGGCGCCTTATAAAATTTGTAAAATTTTCTACAATCAACGTGCAAGTTTCCCTAAAGCGTCGTGTCTGAAAAAGCGCAAATTTTACCCCGCGCATAAACGGGATGCGTCTAATGCTCGTGATGATGCAAGTGGATGTCTTCGCCGCGGTCTCGATCTGTAGCGCGTTTTCGCAGATCAAAATACACAAAAAGCCCGCTAGGCTCGCCATCCTCGTAAATTTCAAGCTTGTAGCGCATTACGGCGTGCGTGCATACTGCAACGTCAAGCGTCGCTTCATAGCCGTCTGCGCTGCGCTTTAGCGGGAATTCCGCATTGCCCATATTCATACTCACGCCCGAAATTTTAACGCTCGGATTTTTCAGCTCACGCGAAATTCCGCTTATTTTTAGCTCGTTTGCTCCCGCTTCGATCGGATGGCGCGCTACGCTAAAGAGCGCCTTCTGCCCGCCCGCGTTAGTCTCGCAGTCCTGTGCGGCTAGATTGCAACCCAGACGCGTCCTTATATCCTTAAATAATGCATCGCTCTCATCCGCGCCAAATCCTAAAGTAGCGGCGAGAATCAAGCTAAAACGTAGAGCCTTTATCATTATGATCCTTTGTAAATGAAATTTGTGCGCAATTTTAGCAGAAAATTCCGCGCCTATTAAAAATATTTATTAAAATTTTAGCTAAAATAACGATATCTTTTACGAAAGGATGAAAAATGGCTGAGTTTTTAATCAAAGACGCCAAGGACGGCTGCAAATTCGATCTACTTTATGACGGGCACGTACTGTGCACCTCCGAGGTTTACACGAGCAAGGCCGCTTGCAAAAACGGCATCGAAAGCGTCGCAAAAAATGCCGCGCTAAATAAGATCGAGGATCAAATCGCGGGCGGAGAAAAGCTAAACAATCCAAAATTTGAGCTTTACACCGATAAAGCAGGTAAGGTTCGCTTCCGCCTAACGGCCAGCAACGGACAGATCATCGCCGTTAGCAAAGATTTTGAAGCCAAAGCGGACGCTCTAAAAGTAATAGAGCTTATCGTAAAACAGGCTCCGAAAGCCAAGATCAAGGAGGCGTAAATGGACATAAACGGACTTGTAAATATGGTCTCTGCGCTCAAAAACGACGATAAAAATTTAAGAGAATTTCAAAGCGGTCCGGTCGCTTTTATCGAAAAATTTCTAGGCGTGGATCTGCCGGACGATCAAATAAATGCGATAATTGCGGGCATTAGCTCAAATTTTTTAAGCAAAAACGAAAGCGGCGGATCTAGCTCGCTAGGCTCGATGCTGGGCGGACTTTTGGGCGGCGGCGAGGACGTGCAAGCAAACGCCGTCGATAGCAAAGGTGTGGATTTTAGCGCGCTGATCGGCAAAATCGCAAGCGCCAAGCTCGACCTCAACGGCGACGGCAAAATCGATATCAACGACGCAAGTAGCTTTTTGGGCGATCTTTTAGGAGGAGGCGCAAACGGCGAAGATAAGGGGTTAAATTTAGGCGGCCTGCTAAAAACGTTTAAAATTTAAACGAGGCTAAATTTCAAACGCAGGTCGGATTTTGCGCGACGATGTTTAAATTTGCGCGCGCTATTTTAATCCGCGCCTGCGTCGTTTAACGCTCGCGCAAAGAATTTAAATTTATATTGCATTGCGCGCGCGATGCCTTGGACTTAGGCAAAACGAGCTTAAATTATAACAAGACGGTGTTTAAATTTAAGCCGCTTCTTTGTAGCATTTTATTTATGCTGCCGCGACATAGCACTCTGCTCCACTCTTTTGATCGTCCATATTGAGCCAAAATAACCACGAACTGCTTTAAATTTTATCTTTGCTCTTTAACGTCCGCTTTAAATTTAGTCGCTTTTTTGCTCCATTTCATTTCGCTACCCATTCAAATTCCCACGTAGCGTGTCATAGCATGCTATTAAATTTTAAAAACGTCTATAAATTAAACACGAAAGAGTCCGCCTAAAAAGGATATATTTTATTTCTATTTACTGTTTAGGTAGTATAATCGTTCTCGTCCGACAAGATAAAACCTCCTTTTTGTATGAAGCCCGAGTTTAAAAGCTCGGGCTTTTTTTATGCCCGAAATTCTGCTATAATCCCGCCAAAAACTGCAAGGAATTTTATGCTTTCACATATCGACGAAAACAATATGCCGCGCATGGTGGATGTCGGCGCCAAGGATGATAGCGAGCGCGTAGCCACCGCTAGCGGCATCATACGAATGAGTGCGGAGGCGTTTGCCGCCGTCAAGCAAAACACGGCCAAAAAAGGCCCGGTGCTTCAAACCGCCGTCGTTGCCGCGATAATGGGCGCTAAAAAGACGAGCGAACTCATACCGATGACCCATCCGCTCACGATTACTTCGATTAAAACCGATATTGAGGAGCTTGCGAGCGAGTGCGCGTTTAAGCTTTTCGTAACTGTAAAAATTACCGGCAAAACCGGCGTCGAGATGGAGGCGCTAACGGGCGTGAGCGTAGGGCTACTGACAATCTATGATATGCTAAAAGCGATAGATAAATCGATGCAGATCACCGATGTCGTGCTGCAGCGCAAAGAGGGGGGCAAGAGTGGCGTGTATACTAGGAGCTGAAAAGCCCAAAATCGACTATCCGCTCTTTTGGGAATACAAAATCATCCTTGACGCAAGTACCCAAAAGCGCGAGCAGATCGATGAAATTTTAAAGGGTGAAAATTACAAAATAGACTTTTCGCGCTTTTCAAACGGCGGCAAATATATGAGTTTCAACGCAAGCGTCTTCGTAAATAGCGATACGCACAGAAATGAAATTTTTGAGCGCTTAAAGGCTCATTTTAAATACATACTGTAGGAGAGGATATGAAAGAAAAACTGATAGAAAAATTCGGCGCCGATCTCGCGCAAATTTCACAAGCCGAGCTAGCCTCTTATGTGCAAGAGCTCGCCTTGCAAGAAGCCACGAAGGCTTTGTGTGAGCTTGACGACGAGAGTAAAAGCGCCAAAAGCACGCAATTAATCCTAGACTTCGCAGCCGAGTTAAAAGACGCGGGCGCGCTTAGCGATGAGACGGCAGAAGCCCTACTTAACGGCGTTAAAAAGGCGCTGTGCGACGAGGACGAGCAGGGGCTTTACAAGCTCATCTACGACTACGACGATCTGCGCAAAAAGATCGCTTGTAAGCAAAAGGCGATTAAAACCCTTGTTTTGCGCAGCTATGATGATCTGGATACCGCGCTGCAAAACGCAAGCGAAACAGAGCTAAAAGAGCGCATAGGCTCGGCGCTACAGCGAGCGATCGCGAGCAAGCTTCCGCTTGCGGACGTACTTAAAGAAGCAAGCGAACTGGCCTTCATAAGCGTGCTCGAAAGCGGAACCGACATCGAGGACACCGCGCATGAGACGGCTAAAAACATCGCATTTTCGGCTATCGGCGACGGGGAATTTACGAAATTCCGCACTAAAGAAATTTCAAAAATCATCATAAATCGCGCGATTTTCGTCGCAAACGAGAGCAAAAATACCGCCTCTGCGCTGATTAGAGGCGCGATTTTAGGCTGCTACGACGGCATAAACAAAGCCGCCGAGAGATACCGTGACGAGCTAAGTTTCTCGCCCGCAGACGACGCACAGAGCCTAGAGGAGAAAAAGCTTCAAATTTCGCAGATGAGCGAGCTATTTAGCGCGGTTTTAAGCGATGCGGTCGCAAGCTCGGAGGAGCCCGCTAAAAGCGAGATCGCCAAGATCGCCGATGAAGAATTCGGAGGCTATTTAGCTAAATTTAGAAAAATTTCAAGCGATCTTGCCGAGCAACTAAGCGCCAAAATCGGCGAGATCGAGCTTGGCGAGCGCGCGAAAAAGGCAAGCGCCAAGGCGCGCGAAATCACTCAAGAGCTAAGTCAAAAAAGCGCCAAAATCATCGAAAACCTCTATCTGGACGAGAAGCTGGACGCAATCAAAAAGGAGCTTAGCGAGTTTGAAAAGAAGATGAGCCAAAAATTTGCCGAGCTAAAAAGCTCCGAGGTCGCCAAAAACGTGAGCGAAAGGGCGCGCGAGATGAGCGCTAAGGCTTACGAGGCCGCAAAAGAAACGATCGCCAAGCTAAAGTCCAAAAAGGACTAAATGGGCGCCGCGGGCGCGAAATCCCTAACGGTAAACACTCGGCGCTCGCTGCTTTGCGCTGCAAAATTTACTAGCATGCCTTAAAGCTCGCGTGCCCTAAAAGAAAGGAGCTTTCGTTAGAGTTTGCGAGGCCTGCGCAGAATTCTTTATGCGCTTTAACGGCGCTGTAAAATTCCATGCTGATAAAGAATTTTACGAATTTTGCATAGCTAAATTTAGATGCGCGCTGCAAAATTCCGTGCCGCCAAAAATCCTACGGCGATGCGAGACCCCGGTCCAACCAAATCTTGCCGCAGTGATAAAATTCTAAGTGTAAAATTTTATAGCTGACGCGGCACATATAAAATTCCAAAGCCGGCGCGGATTTTTAAGCTTGAAATTTCATCGTACAAATTTGCGTAGCCGAATTTTAAAATTCTAAACGCGTAAAATTTTAAAATTCCGTCCAAAATGATACAGTGCGACTTGCAGTTTGAAATTTTATCCCGACGCGCAAATGAAATTTCGCGAGATAAATTCTAAGAAAAAGCACCTACGGCGTTTGACATTTCTGCGATCATTTCAATTCTAATAAAACGCGATTCCACTGCAGCGTAAGATGCGATGTGAAGGGCTACCACTAAGCTAACAATTAGAATTTATGCACCACAAAATACTAACGCGACTCATCTCAAATCATAGCGATATCCAAGCCCATTTTATCGCGCGATTTGATTATGTAAATTTCAAATTGCTCTTATCCGCCCAAATTGAGCGCTTAGTGCAAATAAAATTCCGCCGGATTTATCGTAGCCTACGCAGCATAAATTTAAAACCGCGCCCCCTGCCTTTATTTAGGCGCAGAGGTGCTTTGTTTATGCAGCGCCGCACTTGGACAAATCCGCTACTTTCACATAGCAATGCCTCGTTTACGCCGCGATAAAATTCTGCGAAATCACCGCTAAATTTTATCGTTAAATTACAAAGCCCAATCCTATTTTAAAGGCGACGGGTGTTCTTAAATTTCACGACAAATTACAAATAGATCGCGCCTGCAAAATACAGCAATTCAAAATAAAATTCTAAAA
>NZ_CALHHT010000436.1 GCF_938031315.1 uncultured Campylobacter sp. | reverse complement strand
TATATCCACCTGCTAAAAAAATATTATTAAAATAATGGAAGCAAATTATACCGATAACATAAGCAGCAAAATATATAAAGAATTTATTCTTTATATATTTATGAAATAAATCAAAATAGATATAAAAATAAAAGCCAATTAAAAATACAAATAAATATGGCGCCAGAGATACATTAATAAGTTTATTGATAAATAAATTTCTATCACTACTAGAATTATATATAAAAAATAGTATTGAGATCAGAAAAATACAAGGTAGTATTTTCTTAGTCTTTATATTTATAAAAAAAACAATGGGCAAGACAGCATAAAATACTAGCTCAATCGAGATCGTCCAAAGCGGCGCATTTATCTCGCCTGTACCAAAATACCTACTAGCATCGAGATTGTAAAATTGCAAAAAACTAATCTGAGTAATAAGCCATTTAAAAAAATCAAAGTCAAAATTTAAACCTATAAAAACGCATAAGATTGCTACGCCGATAAAAATATTAACATAAAGCCCTGGATAAATTCTTAAAATTCTATTTTTAATATAAGTTTTTAAATCTTGATTTTTTGCATAAGACATACTTATTAAAAAACCGCTAATCAGAAAAAATACAGTTACGCCGCTAAAATTTAATATACTACTTATGCACCAAGACAAATCACTTTTATTTGCCAAATAGCCATTTGCATGAACAAACATAACTTGAAATGCGGCTATCAATCTTAATAAATTAAAATTATTATTTACTATAATGTTATTATTCATTATAACGCACCAATTTTCATCAACTTTCCATACCCATTTGAATATAACTCAAATTTACTATAATAAAATTCCATGTTTGCCATATCGACAATCTCCAATTTGTCCTCTTTTATCTCAAATTTTCTAATAATTTTTACGCCTTTGTATTCTGCAGAGAGGCTTATAAAATTTTCTCCAAAATCCACCACTTCACATCTACATTCCGCAAACATTCCAAATAGTCCTATCGCTCCCTCACCCCAACTATTTTGCTCCAAATCACCGACTATCGGCGCATTATGAGCCTTGACGCTTCTAAATTCATTCCTCCTGCAAGGAATCGGCGTATAAAGATAGGTGCCGGGGTCCTTCGCTATGTCGCGGCCGTCTATCCACAGCTCGTAGCCCAGCTTATCGTTGTGCGTATGTCCGCCGTGATCATTTTGCCCAAGCGGCGTAGCGCAGATAGCGAGGTAAAATTTGCTGGATTTGAAGATAAAAATTCCGCTGTCTGGATAAAATAGATTTTTGATCTCTTGCGAATTTGGAATTTTAAATTCCATGCTTTTTCGGTACGGTAGTTCGCCGAATTTTATGCCCAAAGCGACCTGGCTTTTGTATGTTTTATCGCCTACTTGCAGCGTGCGTCCCGCAAGAGCTCTCGTAAAACTCCTCTCAAAGCGCATATCGTTTTTAAATATCTCATCGTCAAAAATTCCGCCCATGCAGCTAATTAACGCGGAATGGTTTAAAATATTTTCGTCCCAAAACGGCTCGTCACCGCCCTCAAAGCCGCTTAAATTTAGATATTTTCGCGTGGCCTGTTCATTACTCAAAAACTCGCCGTTTGGGCTAAATTTAAAAAGCCTGCCGCTGTCGTTATCGCCGAATTGCGGCACTTCTCCGTTTGGCTTTGTAATGTCGGCAGTAAACCTGCCGATTTTATACAGCCTGTCCACAAACCACTGCGGCAGCGCTATTTGTCCGTTTAAAATTTTAAATTCCTGCTCCTCCGGTGGTAAAAGTTTCGGCTTTTTGCGCCAAAGCTTTACATCGTAATTTTTTAGCGATGAAATTTTTTCACTTTTTAGACCCAGTATCATAGCCGTAGCATACGCCATCAGCTCGCCGCTTAGGCGGTGATAGCTCGTAGAACTCTCGAAATTTCCGCCATCTTCGTAAAATTCCTTTTTCATTTCGCTAATTATCTCTTGGAGGGCAAACGCTAGCCACGCGTCTATCTCGCCATCGCCGTTCAAATACGCGCACGCAAACAGCAGCCCCACGATGTCGCTTAGATAGTGATTTGACGTAAGATGCGGCGAATACTCCAGATTATTTACGATATGAAGAGCGTGCTCGTAGACGCTATTTGAAAAGGCCTGCTTAAAATTTTGATCTAAAATTCCACCCTCATCCATCTGGCAAAACATATCGTAAGCCGCCAGCATATTAGCTGCCCTAATGCCAACATCCATCGTGCAGGTCCAATTTACGCCCATTCTAGGCGGATTATTGTGGATAAAATCTAAAATTTGGTTTTTAAATTCTTTTAAATTTTGCTCTTTTAGACTCGGATCCGTCATCGCAAAAATAGCAAGCTGCGGCAAGTGCTGAAACCTCGCAAGCTCCCACGGCACTTTTATATCGCTGCCGGGCCTATGGGCTATGCGCTGATCTTTGTACCATTTTTTTTCATCCCACCGAAAGCCGCTTTTAAAATCCTTTTGCCAATCGATCGGCTCGTAGCCCTCTGGCACATTCGCGGGCGCCGCGACATTCATATCGTATTTATAGCCCTCAAGCCCTAGCGCCGCGCTATCATAGCTATTTTTTACCCACCCGCTACCGAGCAGATCAAATTTATGCTCAATGTACATTTTAGATAGATATTTTGCGACATCCGGATCTATGTTTGGCAGGTCGAGCTTTTTTATATTTATAGAATTTAATTTGATTATTGAACAATTGGAATGACTGTATATAGTTTGAGCAAATTTCAAAAGCATATTCTTTTCAATTATATTTTTAATAATATTAAATATTTTATTTAAAATTTTAATTAATATATCTTTATAGGACATATGTTTTATTTTCTTAAAATAGTACACAATCATACAGATAACGCCTTATTCTTATATAATATTCTAAAAAAGGATGAAACATTGATAATAGTATGAGTAATAGTAGTTACTACAGCAACTCCTATAGCGCCATAATCTTTTACTACTAATAAATTAAAAATACAATTAAATGATATTGCTATTAAAGCTATGCTAGATAAAAAACCATAGTCTTTATTTGCAATTATAATATTTACAAGAGGACTAAAGACTAAACCTTGTAATATAGAAAAACAAAAGATGAAAAGAATATAATATGAATATAAATAATTATAACCATTTATGTATATATATATATTTCTGCATAAAAAATAAGCTATAAATATGATAAATCCTATAATACAACTTTTCTTTATCCACTCTAGAGCAAATAGCTTTTGTTTCAAAGCTCCGCTCTTGGCTTCTCTAGACATTTTTGGCAACAGGACAGCATGTATAGAACCCAAAAGTAAAAGTCCTACACTATAATACTTAAAGGCCACACCATAATTAGAAAGTTCATATTCAGATGAATACTTACTTAAAATAAAAATATCAAACTGAGAAAATAATTCTAAAAATATAAAATATAAAATTAAAAATTTATTTTCTCCTAAGTATTCAAAAAAAGAAGCAGCGTTTATATCATATGAATATTTTATATTTTTACTCCTAAAAATTAAATATAAAAAAATACATGCAAAAACCAATTGAGAAATGATAATAGCAACGGCGATATTCTCGAGAGTAATAACATGAAAAATAAAAGATATGGATATAAATACAAATATTAGTAATGGCCTTAATACATTAGCAATATTATAGATCTTAAAATTTTCTTGAGATTGTAAGATAAAAAAAGAAATATTGGATATGCTTTAACGAAATTATTAAGTTTTAAATAAAAGACAGCTAATTGTATTGCCAATATAGGAATCATTATTACCATAGGAAAAATTAAACCGATGATAATATCTGATTTTTCTGTTGTTGCTGTAAATTCATATTTTTTCATATAATATGTGAATAATTATCTTATAATTACCTTTATCTCCTTTATTTTTATATGTTTTTTACTAAAAAATACTCACAGTAATTATACCATGTGTATTTTTTTGAATCAATTTTTCATCTACTTAGATTTGTTCTCTTTTGATAGTTGATTTAGTTTTTTCTTTTTTATTTTAACATGAATTTATTTACCCAATCCATTACTAACCAACCGTACTATTCTTTTATAATTCTTTTGAAATGATTAGCTACACTATTTCAAAAAACGCAATTAACACACCTAAAGCACCCAAGAACGCCTTATTATCTTTTACTTCTAATCAGGAATCGTTTTGTTAAGTACCTTTTTTGATTCATAGACTCTTTATTTTGGAAATTGAGTAAGAAAAAACAGCAAACCTCAGCGGTTTACTGTTTTGATGGTTTAAGATAATCCTTTTTGGGAGAATACCTTATTATTTTCCTCTATGTTTTTGTTTGCGTTTTTCTTGTTTTAATTCAAATTTTCTTCGGTTTTCTAACTCTCTTATTTGCTTACTTTCTTTTTTTCTTTCCAACTTCATTTCTTCTCTTTGTTTCTGTAATGCTAACTGAGATTTTGTTCCTATCCCTACTTGTTTACTTTGTTTTTTTACTTCTCTTTGCAATCTTTTAGGATTGTTCTTTATTTTTTTAACCTTAACTTCTAGGCTTGAACCAAACTTTAAATTTTTATAATTTTTTAAAATAAAATCATATATTTCATAATCCTTTGGTTCTGCACCAAATACTACTCTACATACTGATAACTTATTTTTTTCTACACATTCAAAAACACCTACCCAAAATGGATTATCAAAAAAAACCGTTAATTTGCCTGCTATTTTTTCCATAACAGAACCCTCCTTAATACTTTATTGAAGAATGGACAACCCGGAGGGGAAGGTTACTTACCTAAATAAAATAATTTAGACGACTGGGCTACCTACCAGTTCTAATACATTAAAAAATATATATTGCGTTTTTATCTTCAAATTATTTTCTTATTATACCATATTTCACCTTGATTTTATAGCTATACTTCATACAGCTTTTTCTATATTCTATAAATGCATAAACTGGTCGAATATTCCTGTTTTTATTACAGAAAATTTTGACGATAAAATAAAATTATGTTATACTGGTTATACTAATCATACAAATCATACTTAAAAGGAGGTACTAACATGAAACATCCAGAAGGTAAATATGCTTGGACTGTTAAAGTAGGAGAAAAAGGACAGTTTGTTATACCTAAAGAAGCTCGCGACGTCTTCAATATAAACCCAGGAGATACTTTAATCATTCTTGCCGATATAAATAAAGGTATCGCAATCCCACCTAAAAATATGTTCGCACACTTTATGGATACTATTTTCAATCAAGACGAAGAAAAGAGGGATAACTAATGAACGCTATCACTATCGAAAATCTTACAAAAAAATATGAAAATACCGTTGCTGTAGATAATCTTAATTTATCAATTAAACAAGGAGAATTATTCGCCCTACTTGGTGGGAATGGTGCAGGAAAAACCACAACAATAAAAATGTTGTCTTGTCTAATAAAACCTACAAGCGGTGATGCGTATCTTCTTGGTGATAGTATCACCTCAAATCCTTATACAATAAAGAAAAAAATCAATATCTCTCCACAAGAGACAGCGGTAGCCTCAAATTTATCAGTGTTAGAAAATTTAAAACTCATCGCTGAAATATATGGGCAAGATAGCAAAACATCAAATAAGAACGCTCACGAAATAGCGTGTAAATTTGGATTAGAACAAGAACTAAATAAAAAAGCTAAAAATTTATCCGGAGGGATGCAACGTCGACTCTCTATTGCTATGGCTCTAATTTCAAAACCTCAAATTTTATTTTTAGATGAACCTACCAGTGGATTGGATCCCACTACATCAAAGAAAATTCATAAACTATTACAAGAATTGAAAGAAAAAGGAACAA
>NZ_CALHHT010000435.1 GCF_938031315.1 uncultured Campylobacter sp. | reverse complement strand
TTTATCTCGGCAGAGCCTTTAAATTTTATCGCCAGCCTTTAAATTTTGACTTTGCGCTTCTCGTAAATTTTACTTTGCGATGTCGTCAAAATTTTATATTCGCGGCGCCGTTAAAATTTAACCTCAGTTGCGCCGTTATTTAATCGCCCGCTGTGCGCATATCGTGACGCAGCCGCTGCCCGCTCGTATGTATGCTATGGCGTAGCTACTCGCGGTTTGCATATTCGACTACCACCTGCCCCTGCTGCTACAAAACGCGCGAAATCTTAAATTTAAATGTAAGATCGCTTTTTTATTAGATTTTTATAGAAATTTAGCAATACTACCAAACTTTTAATTCGAAAAGGAGCGAAGATGAAAAAATTTTCTGTTGCTTTGGCCGGTTTGGCCTTACTAGCTAGCGTTTCAGGCGCTAAGGAGTTCATCAATATCGGCACCGGCGGTATGACCGGCACCTATTATCCGGTAGGCGGTGCGATTTGCCGCTTGGTAAATATGGATAAAAATATGAAATGCTCCGTGCAATCGACGGGAGGCTCGACGTATAACGTCAATAACGTGCTTAAAAAAGAGCTAAATTTCGGCTTCGTTCAAAGCGACGTCGTCTATGATAAATATAACGGTACGGGCAAATTTCAAGGCGCGGCGGATAAAAATTTACGCTCCGTAATCTCGATCTATCCCGAGCTTTTGGCTTTCGTAGTTTCTAAAGAGAGCGGCATCAAAGCCTACGGCGACGCTGCGGGTAAAAAGATCAATATCGGAAACCCGGGCAGCGGCAATGAGCTAACCAGCACTATAGTTTTTGAAAACTACGACTTCGATCTTAAAAAGCTCGCCCAGCACGGTGTTTTAACCGCACAAGAATGCCCTATGGCGCTAAAAGATAAGAAGATCGACGGATACTTCTACGTCGTAGGACATCCGACCGCAAATATCACCGATGCGGCGACCTCGCTTCCTATCGACTTAGTCGGCATCGACGATGAGCATATCAAAAAAATTATGGAGAAATATCCATATTTCGCTAAAGGCGTGATCCCTGCGAAGATGTATGACGGCGTAGATCACGACACGCAAACTATCGGCGTAAAAGCCGTGCTCGTAACCGACGCTAGCCAAAGCGACGAGGCGGTTAGGGCGGTAGTTAAGGCAATACTTGATAATTT
>NZ_CALHHT010000434.1 GCF_938031315.1 uncultured Campylobacter sp. | reverse complement strand
AGGCGGCATAGACTCGGTCAAAGAGACGCTAAATGCGGGGCTAAAAGACGTGGAAGGCTCCGTAAAAGATACGCTAAATTCCGCGGAAGTCTCGGCGCAAAAGCAGAGCGATACGGCAAATTTAAAGGCAAGTTCGGGCGGCGAAAATTCCGTGCAAAGCTCGGGCGCCGCGAACTCTGCGCAAGGCTCCGCCGGCGGCGCAACAAATTCTAGCGCCGGAGACAATGGCACAAATTCTAGCGCCGAAAGCGAAAGTGAAAATTCCATGCCGAGCACGGACGGCGGTGCGGGAAATTCCGCGCAAAATACGAATGCGAGCGGCGAAGCGAAAAGCGCCGCACAAGATGCGAACGCAAATTTAAACGGCGATGCGCAAAATTCTATGCAAAATTCCGCGCAAAATAACGATACGCAAAAATCATAATGAGAGAGAAATTTAATGTTTGAAGAGCTAAAACCCCATCTAGCCGAGCTTCGCAAGCGTCTGGTTATCTCCGTGCTTTCCGTCATCGTCCTTTTCGTCGTTTGCTTCGGCTTTTGGGAGCAGATCCTAGGTCTCATGACGCGCCCGCTAGTGCGCGTACTTCCCAAAGGCAGCGAGATCATCTTTACCCAGCTTGGCGAGACCTTTTTTACTGCGATGAAGGTGTCGTTTTTCACCTCGTTACTTCTAGCAATGCCGATAATTTTCTGGCAGGTGTGGCTTTTCGTAGCGCCTGGGCTTTACGACAACGAGAAAAAATACGTCATCCCTTTCGTTAGCGGCGCGAGCATTATGTTCTTTTTAGGCGCGGCGTTTTGCTATTTTTTCGTAATCCCCGTCGCATTTAATTTCTTGGTAAATTTTGGCGCCAAGCAATTTACTGCGATGCCTACGATCGGCGAATATGTAGGCTTTTTCGCTAAGCTCGTCGTCGCATTCGGCATCAGCTTCGAGCTTCCGGTGGTGACCTTTTTTCTCGCCAAGATCGGGCTTGTGACGAACAAAAGCTTAAGCGATTTTTTTCGCTACGCAATCGTCATTATTTTCATCTTTGCAGCGGTGATGACGCCGCCGGACGTACTTAGCCAGTTTATGCTCGCAACTCCGCTAATTGCGCTTTATCTGCTTTCGATCTTTATCGCCAAAATGATAAATCCGTATAAGCCTGAGGATGACGAAAGCGAAA
>NZ_CALHHT010000433.1 GCF_938031315.1 uncultured Campylobacter sp. | reverse complement strand
GCGGCAAAAGAGGCACAAGCTTAGTTCGGGCGCTTTCTACTCCGCGCGCGGATTTGATTTTAAATTTGACTTATTCATTCCTTCGTAAAATTTTACTCTGCTCGGCGGAATTTTATCTAGCGGACGGGATTTTGTTTAGTAAGGCGGAGTTTTGCTTTACTAAGCGGAATTCTGCGCGGCTATGAAATTTTGATTTGCTCTGCCGAGCGCGCGGCCTAGCAAGCTCAAAAAGGCGCGTTGTAAAATTTTGTCGCGTCCGCTTCACGGCTCATCCATTATTGCGTTTTTAATGCTATTCGCAGACGGTGCGACCGCGAATTTTTACAGCTTGCCGCATTAAATCGCGGCAAATTTTATATTTCGATGATTTAGATGAGCCGCAAAGCAGGCTGTATTCTTTGGCAAAATTTTATTCCTGCGGCAAGCGGAACGGGCTAAATTTAAACATCCCGTTTGAAATTTCATCGCAGCCCTCTTGTTTCAAGGGCGCAATTCAAGCCCGAAAAGAGGCTTAAATTTAAAATTTAGCCCCAAAACCAGCTTTGGTTTTTAACTTAAAATTTTTTACCCGCGCTCTTTGCGCTTAAATTTCTTAAAAATTCCGCGTACTCCGCCGCGCCTTTTTTCTATCTGCGTGACACTGCTTTCGTAATCCACGCCCGGCGTCTCTTCGGCGCCGTAAAACGCGAAAAACTCGCGCCAGTCGGCGTGAAAATAGTAGCGAAATGCCAGCTCAAATGGCGCTAAAATCTTCTCCATCGTGAAATGATATCGCCCGCTAGGCGCGTAGTCGGCGCGCTTGATGCCCGCGCTCACCGCCAGCGCCACGGCGCGCCCACGAATGCCGTCGCTCGTGCGCCCGTAGGCAAATCCGTAGCTCATCGTCGCATCGATCCAGCTTTTTAAAATCGCGGGCGAGGAGAAATTATGCAGCGGAAATTGCAGCACCAGCGCGTCGTGAGCTTTGATTATCGCGCGCTCGCGCTCACCGTCTATTTCGCCGCTAGGATACTCGCGCGCTAGGTCGCGCACGGTGAAGCTTTGCACGGCGGCCTCTTTCAAAAACTGCTTGTTTATGACCGAATTCTTAATGTCGGGGTGAGCTAGAATGATTAAGCT